>JANOHQ010000385.1:0-2983 GCA_031406595.1 Chitinophagaceae bacterium | reverse complement strand
TAAAACCGCCATAGGATCCGCCATATATACCCACCCGTTTTGGATCCACGCCAAACTGCGACACTAAATATTTCGCCGCATCTGTATTATCATCCAGGTCTTTGCCACCCATGAAACGATAGATGCCGGTTCTCCAATCACGTCCGTAACCGGCACTGCCCCGGTAATCGATATCGATCACATGATACCCGTTATCGGCAAGCAGGTTATGGAACATGTATTCACGGAAATAAGAACTCCACCATTTGTGCGCATTCTGTAAATAACCCGCACCATGCACAAATATCACGGCTGGTTTGTTGGGATGGGGATTTGCTGGTTTGTATAAACGTGCATACACGTTGGCCCCATCTCTGGCTTTGAAACTAATAACCTCCGGATCTTTCCAGGAATAGGCTTTGAATTCTTCGGTCTGGGCCTTGTTAGTGACCTGGATTGGTGGTGCTGGGTTTACCTGCCTGCCGGCAGGCAGGTTTTCCTGGAGAAATAATTCCCAGGGTTTGTTAGAATAGGAGTAGAGGATCGCCAAATTCTTTTCATCCGGTGATACGGTGACCTGGTTGGCCCCGGTCATTGTGGTGATCTTTTCTTTTTTACCATCAGCAATGGTCAACCGGTAAAAATGCTGTTCACCGGGATGCACTTCATTGGTGACAATGAAGAAATATTTTTTATCTCTTGAAAGCTGCACCTGCTGCACTTCATACTGGCCTGATGTCAGCGTTTTCTTTTGTCCTGTAAGCAGGTTGACAGCATATAGATGCGAATACCCGGACACTTCGGAACGGTACCAGAAATTATTTTCATCGAGCCACCCGGTATTGCCACCGCCAAAGCCACCTGTTCCGGGTCCACCGATCCATGCTTCATCCCGCTGGCGATCCAGCAATTTTAATTTACTGTTGGCCGTATCCCACAATAACAGCCAGCGATCTTTGTTGTCGAGGGAACGGATATCAAACACTGCGTTTCCGCCCGCAGGAGACCAACTGGCAGATAGAACAGTTACGGGGCGGTTAGAAGGTTTTTTCTTTTTTTCTTCCAGTTGTTTAGGGTAATCATTTACAAAATCCGGAAGATCCTGTATCCCGGGAATAGAATCGGTTTTGATGCTGAACACGGTATCTCTTGTCCTGTCATAAATAAAATACTCCGAGCTTCCCTGTTGCGAACCCACTTTGGTTCTCCCCGGTATATCGGTGGTAAACCCTGTCTCCGTAACATAGTTGGGAACAATGGTGGTCTTTGCACCGCCCGCTGTTTTAAACAAACGGTAACTCACAAATCTTCCATCCGGGCTGATACTAACACCCTGTAGCGTTTTATCTTCGAGGCTGATCGAACGCAGTTCTTTTTCTTTGGGTAAATTCTTTGTGTACATTTCACCCGCTTCCCTTTTTTCCTTTCTTTCTTTCAATACCTGGAAATACTGGAGCTGGTCATTTTTCAGCCAGTTCTCCTGCTGGTTGCCGGAACCACTACCACCAGTTCTCGGTCCGCCACCAGTAGGGGCATCACCCGTTTTAATATTCGTCAATTGAATGGTCTCACCACTGGCGATATCCCAGGCATAAAGATTCTGGCTGCGGTTGAAAGCAATCTTTGTTTCATTAAAGGAAAACTGCGGGTTGGATTCAATATCGAGCGTCTGTGTGATGCGTTTGGTATTCCCTGTTTTTGTATCGGTGTAAAAGATATCGCCATCCTTTGCATATACCTGTTGGTTTCTTGCCAGGTTGTAATTGATATTGCCTTGTGCATTCAGCGCCTGTTTCTCGCCTACGGTTGCTTTAACAGGTGTTTTGTTCGCTATCGTTATATAATAAATAGAATCGGAGGGTGCTTTCTCCGGGTTCCACAAAAAATAAAGTTTAGTTCCGTCATGGCTCCAGAATGTACCGGAGGGTGATGTGCCGATCCATTTGGGATCTCTCATTATTTTTTCAACGGTCAGTTTGGATGGATCTTGTGAAAAGCCAGTGAATGAAACAAGGAACAGGAGGGTAGCGATAGCGGTTTTTTGCATTATCAGCAGTTTAGGCTATAAATATATTGGAAAGATGGAAAAAAACTGCCGACCGCGGAAAATGGCAGTGTATTATTTTGAATATAGCCGGGAAGGCGGTAAGTGCTGATGCACAATCCGGTTTTCTTACCAACTTTCTCCGAAGGTACAAGTACTCCTTTGGACCGGCAAACTGAGACACTACCCGGAAAAGGTGCCGGTAAAAGTATTTAATTGTTAGGAGCGCCGCCATCGATCCAGCAAAGGATCGAATTCTTTTGTGCAGTGCTGAGACTGCTTCCCTGTGGCATCTGTCCCGAAGCAATAGCTGCTCTTATATCGCTGCGGGCAGAAAAGACCTCGTTATAATTGGTTAGTGGACCGGGACCGTTGAAACTTCCCGCCGCATGACAGCCACCGATATTGCAGGAAGATTGAATAATAGGATCGATATTGGCGGCGAAGGCCTTATTACCAACCGTACTGCAATCAAGCCCACTTCCACCGCCGCCCTTGCTGCAGGAAACGGTAATAACAACCGATACAATGAGTAGTGCGATCAATGCGGAGATCCTGGTCATTTCCTTTTATTTAGAGTAAGATACATCAGAACTGAATAAACGTGAAAAGTTTAATACAATTGTCCTTATTCTTCGTCAACGGAGTTTTGCTCAGAGAATTTCCGATACATGCCGCTGGATATTTTCCGCAAGGAGCAAGGTGGGCACATCATTGGCATCGCCACCAAATGGGTCTTCGATTTCCTCCGCGATCAGTTCGAGGCTGGCGAGTACATAAAAAACGAATGCCACAACGGGTATTACATAAAATCCCAACTGGAACACATAACCGAAAGGCAGGGTCATAATATAAAAGAAAATGAACTTCTTGATGAACACACTGTAGGAAAAAGGGATCGGGGTATTCTTGATCCGCTCGCAGGCACCGCAGATATCAGTGAAGGATTGCAATTCGGTA
>JANOHQ010000383.1:0-19551 GCA_031406595.1 Chitinophagaceae bacterium | reverse complement strand
GGCCGAAGGCGACGATCAGGCGATAACGAACGATCGAGTGGGCGAGCATCACTTCAGCGTTGGCTCACTGCTGGTGGTCAGGGTAGTGGTGGCTTTGGTGGTGGCGGTATGCAGATGATGTCTACCCGTGGTGGCGGTGGCTTACCCGGGATGGGTAGTACAGGAAGTACCGGTATCATCCGGTCAACTTCTGCGGGTCTCAACTATTCAGATCAATGGGGCAGTAAGATCAAAGTGAGCGGCAGTTATTTCTTTTCCGATTCAAAACCCCAACAGGAGCAAAGCAGCCTGCGGAGAACAACGAATGCCGATTCGATCAATATACTGAGCAGGGAAACTATTTCGAATAACCTGAACCAGAATCACCGCTTTAATATGCGGGTTGAATACCAGATCGATTCCATGAACTCGATCTTATATACACCCTCTGTTACTTTGCAACATTCGGAGAACTTTAGTAAAGACAGTTCATTCAGCCAGATACAAAAAATCTCCGCTACCTATTTATCTAATCTTGGCAGATCAGAAAATACCAACAAGCGGAATGGAGTGAATATCGGGAACAATCTCTTGTTCCGTCACAAATTTGGAAAAACCGGGCGAACCTTTACGCTGGGCTGGAATAATACATTGGGTAATAGCCAGAATGACGGGTTGACCATTTCCACCAATGAATTTTATTTGGAAAACGGCACGCTTGATAAGTCTTTTTTACAGAACCAGAATTACAAACAAAAGACAGAGACTAATAATAATGTCATCAGCAGTTCTTACACCGAACCTTTCGGACTGAATAAATTATTAGAGATCAATTACGCCTATACCAATAACCTGAGCGAATCAAAAAGAGAGACCTTTAATTTTAACGGCTCAAACGGTAAGTACGATAGTCCGAACCTGCTGCAGACCAATAGTTTTCAGAATACATTCCTTGCACATCGCTTCGGCGCGAATTTTCGGGTGCAGGAAAAGAAATATAACTACCAGTTTGGACTGGGTGTACAAAGAGCCACACTGGAAAGCCAGAGCTACCAGGCGGCTACAGGCAAGGATTCGATCATGAGCCAGACTTATACGAACCTGTTCCCGACTGCGAACTTTAATTATACCCCAAGCAGGAGCAAGAATCTCCGTATATCTTATAACGGACGTACCAACCAGCCCTCTATTTCACAATTGCAGAATGTGCCGGATGCGACCGATACACTGAATATCAGGATCGGCAACCCGAACCTGAACCAGGAGTTCAATCATAATTTTAATATCGGGTTCAACACGTTCAATATTCTTACTTTCAAATTCATCGCCGCGAACCTTAGTTTGAGTACGACACAGAATAAGATCGTGAACAGCATCACCAACCAGGGTCCTGTGCAGATCACCCGGTATACGAATATTGATGGTTATTTCAGAGGGTTCTCTTTTGTAACACTGGGTCTGCCATTTAAGAATCCCAAGCTGAAAGGATCCAGCGTGAATGTTACGAACACGATGGCGTATATCAAAGACGTAAGCCTGGTGAACCTGCAAAAGAATATCACGAAAACGATGACGATATCACAGGGTGCGGGTGTGAATATCAATAAGGAAAAGATCGATTTTGGAGTAAAAGCCAACCTCGCTTACAATAATGTGAAATATAGTATCAACGCACAACTGGATGAAGATTATTTTACGCAGACCTATTCCGGTGATATTTCCTATACTTTCCCGAAGAGCTTTATCCTTTCCACCAATTTTGATTACCTGATCAATACTGGCCGTGCAGAAGGATTTAACCAGAGCATTCCTTTATGGAATGCCAGCGTGAGCAAACAATTATTTAAAAAGAAGAACGGCGAACTGAAATTATCAGTAAATGATATCCTGAACCAGAACCAGAGCATTGCCCGCACCACCGGCGACAACTATGTACAGGATACCCGGAGCATGGTGCTTCAACGTTATTTTATGGTCAGCTTCCTGTTCAACCTGAACAAAATGGGTGGCAAGACCAGTACGCCAACACCGGGAATGCCCAGGATGATGGAAAGGAATATGAGAGATGTGAGAATGTATTAAGGAATTATACTTAGAGAAGAGACATAAAATTGTCCCGCCCTTCCTTCGACTTCGCTCAGGATTGGCGGGACATTTATTTATATAGGGGTTAGTAAGAGACTATCTTCCTTTCTTGTAATATGCCTTGGCTGTGCCCCCGGAGCCGGAAATAATAACGGCTAAAACTGATTTCAGCAAACGAAATGGATTGATCGTTGACTTGTAATAATGACGGTAGATCTTTGCGGCTTCGTGCGAATGGGTGAGATTTCTGTTTTTCATACGGTTTAAATTATTGGAGGATAACGAATTTGTTCCCTTTAAAAGTATGTAATAAAGTTAAATTGTAATAATATTGGGGCAGTTACTAACCCCGTTAAATCCAAACTCAATGCGAAAACCCGTAAAATCACTTGTGCTGATTACGATATCAGCCTTCTTTTTCCATTCCGCAATCGCCCAGCTAAAGCTTCCAACCATCCAGGGAGTTGGCAATGATGTCAGGAAAGTCATTGACGACTATCCCAACCAGTTCAACAACCTGATGGGTGATGTGATCGTCGAGAATACACAGTCGATCGACTATCGTTGCAATTTCAAAGTCAATGGTGCCGAAGAAGCTTTTGTAACCCGCTACTCAGCTAAAAAAGAAGTTTGCAGCTGGCAGGCATTGATACTGACCACCGACAATTTTGAGAAGGCAAAACAGAAATTCAGATCACTGTTCAACCAGCTGAACAATCTCTCCGTTTATGCCGGAACCGCCAGTTATCGCCTGAAGGGCAAATACGAAGCACCGGGGGAGTCAAAGAAATTCACCAGTATCCTGTTCACGTTCGATCCTGTGAACGAGGCCGGTAAAAAACTAAAGGTCGAGATTTCCATCCAATACGAAGCGCCGATGGACTGGAAAGTGAAACTGCTGGTGTATGACAGGGAGAGAGAAGATGACCAGAGAGGGAAGGTAAATGAGGAATAGGAGCCTCCCACTCTAACTCTCCCTCTCAAGGAGGGAGAGAATTCAACGACTCAATAAATCATTGTCTCTTTGAATACTCCTTTCCTCTAACGGAGGAAAGAAGGTAGAGGATAGGAGGCCGGGTGAGGTATTCTTTAACGTTCATTAACCTTAAACCAATACCCATTAACCCGCTGTCAGGGTTTGTAAGAATACTTTCGTAGCTGAAATGAATCAGCTATGAGAAAAGTATTTTTATTATTGTTATCGGTTTGTTTTACCACTGTTTTACTGGCCCAGAGAAATGGTTCCGTCAAAGGGATCGCCTTTGACACTATCAGCAAACAGCCTGTTGCGGCGGCAACGATCACCGTCCTGGACAAAAAGGATTCCTCCCTTGTGACGTTTACCATGACCGGGAATGATGGTCGTTTTGAACTGAAAGGATTGACCAATGGAGAATACCGCTTGCTGATCACCCATGTGAATTACCATAACAGCAACAAATTCTTTTCGGTAACCGAAGCAGGCAAACAGGCGGATCTCGGTAATATAACCATGAATGATAAGGTAAAAGTGCTGGAAGAAGTGGTGCTGGCCAATGAAGCACCACCCGTTACCATGATCAATGACACAATCCAGTACAATGCCGGTTCATTCAAAGTACAACCCAATGCGAGTGTAGAGCAGTTGCTGAAAAAGTTACCCGGTGTAAAAGTGGAGAAGGACGGAACAGTCAAGGCGCAGGGTGAAACGGTAACAAAGGTTCTCGTAGACGGAAAGGAGTTTTTCGGGAATGATCCTAAAATAGCCACTAAGAATTTGCCGGCTGATGCGGTGGACAAGGTACAGGTATATGATAAACAAAGCGACCAGGCCCAGTTGACCGGTTTTGAAGACGGCAATTCGGAGAAGACCATCAACCTGAAATTAAAAAAGGATAAAAAGAAAGGGCTGTTTGGAAAAATAAATGCCGGGGTGGGTAATAAAGAAAGACTGGAAGGAAAATTCAATGTGAACTCTTTTAAAGGTGCCCGTCAATTCTCGGCGATAGGGATGGGCAATAATACCAATGCGGAGGGATTCTCTTTTATGGATATCCTCAATTTTACCGGGGAGCTGGCCAGGATGCAAAGAGGCGGTGGAGGAAACATCAATATCAATATGTCGGGCGAAGAAGCGGCAGCCATGGGACTGAATAACGGAGGAAGAAATAGCGGCATCAATACGGCATGGGGTGGCGGATTGAATTACAATAATATCATCGGCAGCAAGCTGGATTTCCAGAGCAATTATTTTTATAATCATTATAATCCCAACCAGGAGAGTCATATCCAACGCCAATATTTCCTGCCAGACTCTTCTTATTTCTACAATCAAAATAGTTTTTCTGATAACCTGAGCAATAATCACCGGTTCAACCTGAACACGTTGTACCAAATTGACTCAATGAATTCGATCCGGATCAATCCTTCCTTCAGTTACCAGCAAGCCAGGAACCGCTCCCAAACAGATTACCAAACCCTGTCGGAAGAAAATGTACTGACCAATGAAGGTTTCAATAATACCAATTCAACCAGCAAAGGCTATAATTTCAGAAATGATATAATGTGGAGGAAAAAATTTGCCCGCAAGGGAAGAACATTCTCTCTTTCTTTACAAACGACGCTCAATGAAAGTGAAGGTGATGCAAATCTTTTATCTGTGAACAGTTTGTACAATCCCAACGGCTCTCTGAAGAGCAGGGATACGCTGGATCAACGAAGTAAAACAACCGGTGATCTCCGTGGTTACAATGCGAAAGCAGTATACACTGAACCGCTCTGGAAAAGATCGCTGCTCGAATTCAGTGCCGGTAAAAGCGATACCAGGAGTACTTCGAAAAAGACCACGCATGACTATAACCAGGCGAATGGTAAGTATGACCAGCTGAATAATACGCTGACCAATGATTTTGAGAACACTTATGGCTATATCACTGCTGGCATCCGGATGCGTACACAAAAGAAAAATTATAATTACTCTTTTGGCGCCAACTGGCAGCAGGCAGAGCTGGAAGGAAAGATCACCAGCGGAGTAAAAGATTCATTGATCAGCAAAACATTCCGGAATATATTGCCTAATGCAAGATTCCAGTACAATTTCACCAAATTCAAAAATTTTAATATTACCTATTCTACTGCGACGAACCAGCCCAGTATGTCGCAATTGCAGCCTGTACCTGATAATACGAACCCCCTGTATGTGCGGGAAGGGAATCCTGATCTGCAACAAGAGTACAGTCATATGCTGCGGGCCAACCTGGTGTTCATGAATCCGTTTAAGAACAAGAACCTGTTCCTGGGTTTGCAGGTACAGGCTACAGAAAATAAAATTGTGAATTATGATTCCGTAAACCTGCAAACCGGTGTACGGAAAACAAAACCGGTGAACGTGGATGGCATTTATAATTTAAATGGCAATATCAGTTATAGCCTGCCGGTCCGTTTCCTGAAAGGCAGTGTGGAACTGAGCAGTAATAGCGGATACCGCCGGGGAAAACAACTGATCAATACATCGACGGGCGCCATCGTTACCAACACCATCAATACCGCCAGTGTTGGCCCGGAATTGAGGTTGGATATGAACCCTACGGATAAACTGAACCTGGTGGTGGGCACAGCGTTGAATTATAATAAAACGAAATATTCACTGCAATCAGCCCTGGACAACCAATATCTTTCACAGGAATACAATGCATCGGTAGACTGGGAAATGCCCAAAGGATTTTACTTCTCCACCGATTTTACCTACACCATAAACAGCCAGCGGGCTGCTGGGTTCAATACAAAGATCCCTTTGTGGAATGCGAGCATCAGCAAACAATTGTTGAAGTTCAACCGGGGTGAATTGAAGCTCAGTGCCCGCGACCTGCTGAACAGGAATGTGGGGATCAGCCGTAATACCAGTAATAACTATATCGAAGATTCAAGAGTGCTGACGCTACGCCAGTTCTTTTTATTCAGCTTTACCTATAGCCTGAGTAAAACAGGATTGAATAACGCCGGGCATGAAGGAAGGGGAATGAGGATGATAGGCCGGTAACAGTACTATTCCAATTCTTTAAGCCTGTTCCTGGCTTCTTCATATTTTGGAAAAAGTTCCAGCGTTTTTTTGTACCATTTTATGGCCTCCTCTTTTTTACCTAAGACCTGGTTTATCTTGCCCATGCTGAAATTGACCAGGTCTTTTGTGGAGAAATCGGCCACATTATTTTCATAAACGATCCGGGCTTCATTGTATCGCTTCAGATCGTATAACTTATCGCCTAAAAAATTCATTGATATCCAGTCAGTATAATAATGTGCGGTATCTTTTTTCATTCGCTGGTACTCTTCGTATGCTATGACAATACCTTTGGAACCAATCAATTTTTCTATTGCTTTGTGTACCGGTTCTTTTATAACAGCAGGTTTATTGTGTAGCACTTTAGCCAGGCTACCGCAAATACCAAAAAAGTCTGTAGGTGAACTGTTGCAAAGAATCACGATCAGGCTATTGGTAGAAGGAATTCGTACCATGAAAGAAAGAAAGCCTTCTGTCATTCCCAGGTGAAAATTAGAAGCCACGCTGTCTGTTCCGTATTTGAATTGTCTATTGAACCAGCCAAAGCCATACTGCACAGGTGGCATTCCTGGTTTAAGCATTTCCTCCGTGAGCTGTTTATTTAAGAGCGTATTATTAGTGATGGCTGTATGCAATTTAAAAAGATCTTCCACTGTTGAATACAGGTCGCCGGTTCCCATGGTGTTTGACTGGTCCCTGAAATCTGAACTGGTATATCCACCAAAGTCATAATCGTAGCCTGTGGCCCTTTTGCTCACCACCTGGGTATGAAAATAGGAGCTGGAGCTGTTCATCCCGGTCTTATCAAAAATATCTTCCTTCATTAATTGCGAATACGATTTGCCGCTTACCTTTTCCATAATATATCCCAGGGTAAAATATCCCCAGCTGCTGTAAAAAAAACTTTTGCCGGGTTCAAACAGTAAGGCGGAGTCTATATAGACTTTTATATAATCTTCCCTGCTGAAATGCTGGCGGCTGATCCTGGGGAAAAAATCCGGGGTGATATCATAGTTCGGCATTCCTGAAGTATGGCTTAGCAATTGCCGCACGGTGATCGCGGCAGCAGGCTTGCCGGTGAATACAGGAAGATAATCAGCGATCGTTTTGTCAAGATCGACCAATCCTTTCTGCACCTGTATCAGCATCAGTAATGCCGTAATAGGTTTTGATACAGAACCGATCATGAACTTTGTATCGGTAGTATTGGGGATATTCCATTCACGGTTGGCCAGTCCGAATGCATTTTTATAAATGATTTTGCCGTTCTCGGCCACCAGCACACTGCCGTCAAACATGTTGAAGTGGTGGTAGGTGGTCATGACCTCATCCAGCTTGTCCTTTTTAGTTTGAGAAAAGGAAGCCAGGGTTAAAAGGATAAGGCCGGTAAATGAGAGGTACTTTTTCATTCCTTTAAGGTACAAAACATTGATATGCGGATTTACAGAAACTATTCCGGAACGAATTGTAAAATCTAAGAGACTTGTTTAGTAACAAACCGGTACCCGACACCTGATTCTGTAATCAGGTATTCCGGCCGGTTCGGATCATCTTCAATCTTTTTTCTGATCTGTGCAATGAATACTCTTAAGTATTGTGATTGACTGATAAATCCTGGCCCCCATACAGCCCGCAGTAAGTATTGATGTGTTAACACTTTACCATCGTTTTTTGCAAATAATGAAAGTAGATTATATTCAGTATTCGTTAGTTTAACAAACTCTCCTTTTTTCTTAACTGTCCTGGTCAATAAATCAATCTGTAGATCCTCTGAATTTATGATTGGGTCACTATCCTCTGCAACTGTACTTCTTAATGCTGACCTGATCCTTGCCAACAGCTCGCCGGTGCGAAATGGTTTCGAAAGATAATCGTTGGCGCCTTTATCCAGCGCTCTTACAATTACTTCTTCGCTGTTCTGTACAGAAAGTATTATGATAGGACCTGTATGCCATTCCCTAAGTTCCTGTAATACCACCATACCGTCTTTGTCCGGCAAGCCGAGGTCAAGCAGGATGAGATCTGGCGGATGGTTGGAAGCCATAATAAGGCCTTCGCTGCCTGTTACCGCTTCTGTAACAATATAATTATTTGTTTTCAGCGTTATTTCCAGCATCCTGCGGATCTGTTCTTCATCGTCTATGATCAGTATTTCTGCCTTGTTCATGGTTACGCTTTTAAATACGATGTTTCGGCTGGTAAAGTGATCGTAAACCTTGCCCCACCGGTTGAAATATTTGCCAGGCTGATCTTACCTTTTAACGCTTCTATGAAACCTTTCACGATGGATAAACCCAGGCCAGTACCGCCTGCTTTGCTGTATTTTAACCGGTAAAATTTTTCAAATACATTTTCTATCTCGCCGGCCGGAAAACCTTCGCCATTATCTTCAATGATCAGCTCTAAAATATCCGCGTAAATAAGTGCCGTGATATTGATTTTGCTGTTGGCTTTGGTATATAGGGCGGCGTTGTTCAGCAAATTGTAAACAGCCTGGCCGAGTAGTAATTTATCCGTTTTAACCAGCGGTAGGTCAGGATTTATCGTAATTGATATTTTTTGCAATATTTTATTTTCTTCAATTTTCTTAACCGTATCATACACCAGCTCACTAATATCACACCAGTCTATTTTTGGTTTAATAAAACCCGATTCCAGTCTTGACATGTTCAACAGGTTCTCCACCTGCTGGTTGAGCCGAAAAGAAGCTTTCGAAATTTCGTTGACCAATTCATTCTTGTCTTCAATGGTCAGGTTATTATTGCCTGATTGGATGTTATCTGTTGCTGCAATAATTGTAGCTATAGGCGTTCTCAGTTCATGGGAAAGCGAATTTAATAAAGTGTCGTATAGTTTTAGGGTGTTGGCTTTTTCTTCCTTTTTCCTGGATGCTTTTTCTACCTGCCTGATCTTATAGGTAAGCACTGCGCTGATCATCGCAATAACGAAATACATGACCAGGAGGATCACATCTTCTGTATTGTCTACATGAAAATTAAAACGGGGTGGAATAAAAAAGAAATCCCATATAAATGCACTCAGTGCGGCAGAAATCAATACAGGTAATATGTCGAATGATATAGCGATCAACGAAACGGTCAGTAGCAATATAAAGGCAACCACCCGGTACCCGAGCCAGGGAGAAATACCATAGCAAATGGCGGATACCAGCAATACCAGTCCAACACTGATAAAGTATTGTTTTTGATTAACCCTCATTTAATAGGGCAAATTTAGGCTGCCTGTTATAAGGAAATAGTAAAGAAGCGAAAACCCGGTATAAAGATTTTATAAGGATTTTTCCAAAAGGGCTGTTTTTTTCGGGTATTGTTTGTTCCCGGTCTACTTTTGGTTTTTTGCTACATACCACAGCCCAATGTCTTCTTCCAATAAAGTATCCGTTGCTGGTCTTCTTATTGCGCTCGGAATTATATACGGTGATATCGGTACATCGCCCCTGTATGTATTAAATGCCGTCAGCAGCGGGAAGGTTATTACAGATGAGCTGGTCATAGGCGTACTCTCCCTGATCATCTGGACACTTACGCTTCAGACTACCATTAAATATGTTATCCTGACGCTGAATGCTGATAACAGGGGCGAGGGAGGTATTTTCTCTTTGTTTGCACTGGTGAGGCGACGCAGGAGATGGCTGGTTATTGCCGCCATGATCGGGGGTGCAGCGCTACTGGCTGATGGTATGATAACGCCTCCCATATCAGTCGCTTCGGCAGTGGAGGGGTTAAAACAGGTGCCGGTACTTTCCACTATTACACAAACCACCATTGTTTACATTGTTATTGGCATATTGACCGTCCTGTTTTTTATCCAGCAATTTGGAACAGCTTTTATTGGTAAGTTTTTTGGGCCCGTAATGGCTTGCTGGTTTATTATGCTGGCTGCCCTGGGTCTTATTCATATAACAGATGACCTGCATATTCTCAAAGCTTTTAATCCTTATTACGGGATAAAACTCCTGGTCAATTATCCACAAGGGTTTTATATACTTGGTGGAGTTTTTCTTTGTACTACCGGTGCAGAAGCTCTTTACTCCGACCTCGGCCACTGTGGTAAATGGAATATCCGGTATTCCTGGATCTTTGTAAAGAGTTGCCTGATTATCAATTACCTGGGCCAGGGGGCATGGCTGTTGAGTAATTACAGGGGAAAGATGATCACAGCTGAAATGATCAATGCTGGCTTTAACCCTTTTTATGGGGTAATGCCGCACTGGTTCCTTTACTTCGGTATCGCCATCGCCACAGCAGCGGCTATCATTGCCAGCCAGGCGTTGATATCGGGTTCTTTTACACTTATAAGTGAAGCGATGCGGTTAAATCTATGGCCCAAGCTTCGTATTATCTATCCCACAGAAGCAAGAGGACAGTTATATATTCCTGCCATTAATACATTATTGTACGTTGGTTGCATAGGAATCGTATTATATTTTCAGAAAGCGGCCAATATGGAAGCTGCTTATGGGCTGGCAATAACCTTGTGTATGATTGCCACTTCTATTTTGTTTGCGAACTATCTTGTATTGAAACGAACAAAATCCATTCTCATATATTTATACCTCGCTGTTTTTTTAACCATTGAACTAAGTTTTCTTTTCGCCAATATCCAAAAGTTTCCGCACGGAGGATATGTTGCCCTTATCGTAGGCGGTATCTTATTTCTTGTGACCTACACCTGGTTTAAGGCAAGAAAAATAAAGAACCGGTATGTTGAATTTGTAAGGCTTGAGAATTATGTCCCTAAGATGCAGGAGTTAAGCAATGACCGCTCAGTCCCCAAGTATGCCACGCACCTTGTATACCTGACGAGTGCCGATAATCCCAAAGAAATTGAGCATAAGATTATTTATTCTATCCTGAATAAAAAACCCAAGCGTGCTGATATTTATTGGTTTGTTCATGTAGACACCCTGGATGATCCTTATACCTGTGAGTATAAAGTAGAACATATCATCCCCAATGATATTATCCGGATTGACTTTCGGTTAGGCTTCCGGGTACAACCCAGGCTCAACCTGATGTTCCGCAAAGTGGTGGAAGACCTGGTGGCCAACAAAGAAGTAAATATTGTCAGCCGTTATGAAAGCCTTGCAAACGCTAATACCGTTGGGGATTTCCAGTTCGTTGTGATGGAAAAATATGTTAGCCAGGATAGCGAACTGCCTTTTTTCGAACGGTTAATCATGAAATCACATTTTTGGTTAAAGGATATCAGCCTCTCGGAAGAAAAAGGATTTGGGCTTGACCCGAGCAGTGTTACCGTTGAAAAGTTTCCACTCATGGTGGGACCAGTTACCCGCCTCAGGCTCAAAAGGGTAGAAGAATAAAATAGTAACTTGTGTTATGCCGGCCACTGTATTAATAATTGATGATGAGGAACAACTCCGTAAATTAATCTCGAGGATAATATCACTGGAAGGCTTTACTGTACTGGAAGCGAATTCTTTAAAAGCGGCTGCGCAGCTGCTGGCTCAGCAGGCAGTTGATGTAATTTTATGTGACGTAAGACTTCCTGACGGTAATGGAGTTGAATTTGTAAAAACAGTTAAAAGAAATCATCCATTTCCCGAAATTATTTTACTGACTGCTTACGGGAACATAGCAGATGGTGTACAGGCCATGAAGAATGGGGCATTTGATTATATCGTGAAAGGAGATGATAATGACCGTATCATTCCCCTGTTGCACCAGGCACTGGAGAAAGTCTCTCAGCAAAAAAAATTGGCTGTTACTATCAGCAAGCAAGCCATTTTTGACTTTGGTTCTATCATCGGTGAAAGTGCAGTTATAAAAAAAGCTATAGGTCTTGCGCAGAAGATCGCAGGCAGTGATTCTACTGTTTTATTACTCGGAGAAACAGGGACGGGGAAAGAGGTTTTTACCAACGCTATTCACCACAACAGTAAAAGGAAGAATAATTCTTTGGTCGCCATTAATTGCAGCGCTTTCAGCAGGGAATTACTCGAAGGAGAATTGTTCGGGCATAAAGCAGGTGCTTATACAGGAGCCACGAAAGACAAAAAAGGTTTAATTGAAGTGGCGGACGGGGGTACTCTATTCCTGGACGAGATCGGCGAATTAAATATTGATCTCCAGGCAAAGCTGCTGAGGGTTTTGGAAAATGGCGAATTCATTAAAGTCGGGGATACAAAAGTTTCCAAAGCCAACGTACGCATTATTGCTGCTACGAACCGGGACCTGCAAAAAGATATCACAGAAGGACATTTCAGGGAAGACCTGTATTACAGGTTGAATGTATTCATGATAGATTTACCATCCCTTCGTGACAGAAAAGAAGACATCCCTGCCCTGGCCAATTTTTTTCTCACACATTTTTCAGGGAAAGAAGACAAGCAACTGCTAACAATCAGCAGTACAGCATTACAACTTTTACAACAGTATAGCTGGAAGGGAAATATAAGAGAATTAAAAAATGTGCTGGAACGTGCGGCCATATTGACCGAAGGAGCGGAGATCCTGGCCGAACATTTACCGTATGAAATTCAGAAGCAAAATACAGTAGATCAACACGAACTTTCATTGGCTAAAGTGGAAAGAGAGCATATTCAAAAAATACTTCAGTATACCAACGGCAATAAAGCCAAAGCAGCCCGGCTGCTTGAGATCGGACTGGCTACCCTTTACCGGAAGATGGAAGAATATGCCATTGCTCCAGGCATATCAAAATGATAAAAGAACCTTCTCAAAATGAGAAGGTTTTGTTTTTTAAGCACTTTTCCTACTCAACTTACTTTTACTGAAAGGGCCGTCCAGCCTACTTCCCGGGCTGTCATTTCTTGTTTACCTTTTTCGGGTATGGCATTTGGCATATATGGCCCGAAGGAAATGATAATCCTGATTTGAAATGAAACAGGAAAAAACACCACGATTAGGTCCGGAAGCGCCGGGATGGAAGCATTTCTCAGTCGTACTGTTTGCTGTGGCGGCTCTCATCGGGCTATCCTGGATCGCGTGGTTCAAATTCGGATGGTTTCATTAATAGTTTATTACTGAAGCAAGGATGGCAAAAGAAAAACATCGTGGAGATTTGATCTGGATCGTATTTGCCTGGTTACTAGCCGGGGCCTTAGTATTTATTGCTTTAATAAAATTTAAAATATTCTTTCATCCATAATTATACTAAATGTTCTTGACAGTAATACTTATCGCAAGCGGACTTATCAGCTTCTGGCTATTCTTTAAATCTATTGACTGGTTCGAAAAAATCTAATCGTTATGATGACAGCATTATTTATTCTATCAATTGGGGTATTCGTTTATCTCGTGTACGTTTTGATTAAACCTGAAAAATTCTAAGGCAATGAACAGCGAAATTTTAGGCATAATAATAACATTCCTTTTCACAGTACTCCTGGCTTACCCGCTGGGTATTTACATTTCAAAAGTGTTTAAAGGAGAGAAAACTATTACCAGCTTTATGAACCCTCTTGAAAAATTTTTCTTCAGGGTCTGCGCCATAAACCCCCATGAAAGTATGAACTGGAAACAGTTCCTCAAAGCAATGCTTACCATTAATATGTTATGGTTAGTATATGCTTTTTTCCTGCTCATCTTCCAGCACAAGCTGCCATTGAATCCCGATGGCAATCCCGGGCAAACACCCGACCTTGCTTTTAATACCGCTATTAGTTTTTTAGTAAACTGTAACCTGCAACACTATTCTGGTGAATCGGGATTAACTTATTTCACACAATTATTTGTTATTACATTTTTACAATTTGTAAGTGCTGCTACAGGTATTGCAGCATTGGTAGCAGTGTTCAATGGCCTGAAAGAAAAAACAACGCAAAACCTTGGAAACTTCTGGGTCATTTTCACTAAATCAATTACCCGGGTTTTATTGCCCTTATGTATTATAGTGGCTGTTCTTCTTGCTTTCAATGGAAGCCCGGCCAGTTATGATGGAAAAGATACAATTACTACTTTACAAGGCGACCCGGTGGAGGTATCAAGAGGCCCGGCAGCGGGTATGATAGCGATCAAACACATAGGCACCAATGGTGGCGGATGGTTTGGCGCCAACTCTGCGCATCCGCTGGAGAATCCCAATTATTTTACCAACATGGTGGAACTGATCGCACAAATGATAATTCCCATCGCTATGATCTTCGCCCTGGGTTTTTATATCAACCGCAGAAAACTGGCGAAAGTGATCTTTGGGGTAATGACTATTGGTATGCTATGCTTACTGATCCCAACAATCATATCAGAAATCAATGGCAGCCCGGCCATTGAAAAGCTGGGTGTACTGCAATCTACCGGGGCCATGGAGGGAAAAGAAGTGAGGTTTGGCCCTGCCGCATCCGGTTACTGGAGTATCGTTACTACTATTATTTCAACCGGCTCTGTCAATTCTATGCATGATAGTTCGATGCCTATGTCCGGGATGATGCAAATGCTGGGGATGATGATCAATGCCTTTTATGGCGGATGTGGAGTAGGTATATTGAATTACCTCATTTTTATCATCATCGCTGTGTTTATTTCCGGGTTGATGGTGGGACGTACACCGGAGTTCATGGGCCATAAAGTGGAAGCAAGAGAAGTCAAGATCGCTTCGCTGATTATGTTGCTCAGTGCATTCCTTGTCAAATCGTTTACCGCACTGGCGGCCTATATGGTTGCTCATCACCCGGATATTGCCTGGCAGGTAAAACCGGGTGCATGGCTCAACAATCCATCCTACCACGGGTTTTCTGAAATGCTCTACGAGTATACTTCCGCGAATGCGAACAATGGCAGCGGATTTGAGGGACTGGGGGACAATAATATTTTCTGGAATGTAACATCTGGTTTTGTCTTGTTACTCGCCAGGTTTCTTCCCATCATCGGCCCGCTCGCTATTGTTGGATTACTGGCTAAGAAGAAATACATTCCTGAATCACCGGGTACATTAAGAACAGATTCCTGGACATTCGGTATGATGACCTTTGCCGTGATCATTGTGTTTACCGCATTATCGTTTTTCCCGGCACTCGCATTGGGGCCCATAGCTGAATATTTTTCACTCTAATATTATTGGAACATGTCAAAAGATAAACGCACTATAAGATTATTTGAACCGGCGCTCGTTGGTGCTGCGGTCCGGCATTCTTTTGTAAAACTGAATCCCAGGTTAATGGTAAAGAACCCGGTGATGTTTGCGGTGGAAATTGGCACCGCTGTTATGCTGGCTGTATCGCTTTATCAACTGCTTACCGGCGATCAGTCCCAGGGAGCATTGTGGTACAACATAACGATTTTCATTATCTTGTTCTTCACTTTACTCTTCGCCAACTTCGCCGAAGCATTGGCTGAAGCAAGAGGTAAGGCCCAGGCCGAAAGTTTACGAAAGACCAGGCAAGATACCCCTGCAAAAAAATTAAACAGCGGATCGGCAGGAATGAATGATTTCAAAGTGATCCCGTCGGCAGATCTGCGAAAAGGAGATTTTTTCATATGCGAAACCGGGGATATCATCCCGATGGACGGCGAGATTGTGGAAGGGATTGCTACCATTGATGAGTCTGCTATTACCGGGGAATCGGCCCCTGTCATCCGTGAAGCAGGCGGTGACAAATCGTCTGTAACCGGTGGCACAAAAGTGCTGAGTGATAAAATAAAAGTGAAAGTAACAACCGAGGCGGGGGAATCATTCCTGGATAAAATGATTGCCCTGGTGGAAGGCGCATCCAGGCAAAAGACCCCGAATGAGATTGCATTGACAATCCTGCTGGCGGCATTCACGCTTATTTTCCTGATCGTATGTGTAACGCTGAAACCTTTCGCTGACTATGCTAATACCCCGATCACCATTGCAGCATTTATTTCTTTATTTGTTTGCCTGATACCCACTACCATTGGAGGATTATTATCCGCTATCGGTATCGCCGGTATGGACAGGGCTTTACGGGCCAACGTGATTGCCAAGAGTGGTAAAGCGGTAGAAACGGCGGGCGATATTGATGTACTATTATTAGATAAAACCGGAACAATTACTATTGGTAACAGGAAAGCGACCAATTTTTATCCTGCTGATGGTATTGACCTGGCGGAATTCATTACCGCCTGTACGCTATCCTCTTTGGCTGATATGACACCGGAAGGAAAATCAATCATTGAGCTGGCCAACCTCAATGAAAAGAATTTTAATACAACGGGAGCAACGTTTATAGAATTCACTGCAGAAACAAGAAGCAGCGGTGTTAACCTTGCCGACGGAGTAAGGATCAGGAAGGGTGCATTCGATTCAATCAGAAATATAGTTGTTAAGGCCGGGAATTTATTCCCGGAAGAGACAGCAGAAAGGGTAAAAATTATTTCATCCAATGGGGGAACACCACTGGTAGTTTCCCAAAATGAAAAAATATTAGGTGTAATAGAATTGCAGGACATCATTAAACCAGGCATCCAGGAACGTTTTGAGAGGTTGCGTAAAATGGGTGTCAAAACTGTAATGGTAACAGGTGATAATCCTTTAACTGCAAAATACATTGCTGAGAAAGCCGGCGTGGATGACTTTATTGCTGAAGCAAAACCAGAGGATAAAATGAATTATATCCGCCGGGAACAGGAAAGCGGGAAATTAGTGGCTATGATGGGTGATGGTACAAACGATGCTCCGGCTCTTGCCCAGGCTGATGTTGGCGTTGCTATGAACAGCGGTACAGCCGCTGCCAAAGAAGCCGGGAATATGGTGGACCTGGATAATGATCCGACCAAGCTGATCGAAGTGGTGGAGATAGGAAAGCAATTATTGATAACCAGAGGAACCCTGACAACTTTTTCTATTGCGAATGATGTGGCTAAGTATTTTGCTATTGTTCCCGCCTTATTCATCGCCTCTATCCCTGCTTTGCAATCATTGAATATTATGGATCTGCAGAGCCCGGAATCAGCCATACTGGCGGCTGTTATTTTCAATGCGATCATTATCCCTTTATTGATACCGCTGGCATTACGGGGAGTGGCTTACAGACCCATCGGAGCCTCGGCATTGCTCAGAAGAAACTTGCTGATCTATGGTTTAGGCGGCCTTATTGCTCCTTTTATCGGGATCAAATTAATTGATATGGCGCTCGGTGTATTTATGTAATTATTAAAGCAAAATGAAATGAAAAAGAACTTATTGATATCCCTGAAACTGACACTGGTCATGATCGTTCTCTGTGCTGTGTTATACCCGCTGCTGATTGCGGGGATCGGCAAAGCAGCGCCAGGGGGTGGAAAAGGCGAGACCGTTTCAGTAAATGGTAAAGTGGTTGGATATGAAAAGATCGGTCAGAAATTTACAGAAGATAAATATTTTTGGGGCCGCCCTTCTGCGGTGGATTACAATGCTGCCGGCTCTGCGGGCAGCAATAAAGGTCCTTCCAATCCAGATTATTTACAAGTAGTGAAGGACAGGATCGATAGTTTCCTGGTACATAACCCCGGGGTAACGAAAGAAGAAATACCCGCTGAAATGGTTACTGCATCGGGTAGTGGGCTGGATCCTGATATTTCCCCCGCGGGAGCCTATATACAGGTAAAACGGATAGCTGATGTACGCAGTTTGCCGGAAGAGAAAATTAAAGCACTGGTTGGAGAACATATCCAAAAGCCTTTAGCAGGGATGTTTGGCCCATCGAAAGTGAATGTACTGAAATTGAATATTGCATTGGATAATTTAAAATAACAGAGTAATTAAAATTGAACGAAGATGAAAAAGATTTTATTTGGAACAGCCTTCTTGATGAGTACACAATTAGTAGCGCAGGATTCAACCGGCTCACTGACATTCAGTGGTTATGTCGAAGCATATTACCAGTTTGATTTTAATAAACCTTCGGATAATAACCGGCCGGCTTTTATTTACAGCCATAACCGGCACAATGAGTTTAATTTGAATCTCGGTTATCTGAAAGCAAATTATACGGCTGAAAGAGTAAGGGCCAACCTGGCTTTGGCGGCAGGTACTTATATGAATGCTAACTATTCGGCAGAGCCGGGAGTACTCAAAAATATCTATGAAGCAAATGCAGGAGTTAAATTGAGTAAAAAGAAAAATCTTTGGTTAGACGCCGGTATTTTCGGTTCTCATATTGGTTTTGAAAGTGCCCATTCTCCAAGTTGCTGGAGTCTGACAAGAAGCATACTGGCGGATAATACTCCCTACTTTGAAGCAGGAGCTAAGATTACTTATAGTTCTGACAATGGTAAATGGTTGCTCAGTGGCCTCGCATTGAATGGTTGGCAACGCATCACCCGGGTAAACGGTAACTCACTGATGAGCTGGGGTACACAAATACAATATATACCATCAGATAAAGTATTGCTGAATTACAGCACTTTTATTGGTACTGACAAACCAGACAGCGCACGGTTGTCAAGACTTTTCCATAATATTTATGGCATATTTAAGGTTAGCGATAAATTGGGCATAACGTTAGGATTTGATATTGGTACAGAAGAAATAACTCCGGGCAGCGACAAGAAGAATACCTGGTATTCACCGGTTGCTATTGTAAAATATGCGATTAGTGATAAATGGGCCATTGCCGGCCGGGGAGAATATTATAGCGATGAAGACGGTGTTATCATTGCAACCGGCACCCCCAATGGATTTAAAGCAAGCAGCTTCTCCTTGAATATTGACCATGCGCCGGCTAAAAACGTATTGGTAAGATTAGAAGCACGGAACCTGAGCAATAAAGACGATATTTTTATGAAGCGATCAGGGGTTACCAATAATACCACATTTATTACCTCATCGATAGCTGTTTCGTTTTAATATGGGGGAACTGGAAGCAAATAAATGGCTCGAAAAAATTCAGCAACCTGAAAAAGGGAAACTGAAGATCTATATCGGCATGAGTGCCGGTGTAGGAAAAACGTACCGTATGCTGCAGGAAGCGCATAACCTGTTGCGAAATGGAGTGAATATAAAAGTAGGGTATGTAGAAACGCATGGGAGAAAGGAAACCCAGGCATTAATTGAAGGCTTGCCTGTTGTTCCCCGGAGAAAGGTGTTTTATAAAGGAAAGCAACTGGATGAACTGGATGTACAGGCCATACTGTTGCTGCAGCCGCAAACAGTAATCGTTGATGAACTGGCACACACCAATATTCCCGGCAGCAAGAATGAAAAGAGATGGCAGGATGTACTCGATATTATGGAAGCTGGAATCAATGTTATTTCTGCCATCAATATCCAGCATATCGAAAGTATTAATGAAGATGTGAAGTCAATCACAGGTATAGAAGTAAAGGAAAGAGTACCGGACAAGCTGCTCCAGTTGGCGGATGAAGTGGTAAACATTGATCTTACAGCGGATGAACTGATTACCCGGCTCAAGGAAGGAAAGATATACGACAGCAGTAAAGTTCAACAGGCCTTACAGAATTTCTTTAAACCGGAGAAAATTCTTCAGCTCCGGGAACTGGCTTTGA
>JANOHQ010000356.1:0-6990 GCA_031406595.1 Chitinophagaceae bacterium | reverse complement strand
TAACGTTTATAAGGGGAACCATCCAATATCCATCTATATGAGAAAACCTATACTCATAGCAGGCATTGCCTTGCTATTCATTAACGCGAAGGCCCATGCGCAAACACTGAACTGGGCAAGTTCCTTTACACCATCCTGGGTAACTACAAACACAACCGGCTCCGCACCGAATATCAGCGGTTCAGGTATAAGCAGTTCGATAGGCATTGTGCTCTCAGCCGGGGCATATACATTCGCCAATGCTGTTTCCGGTGCTATGTCACCCACCGTTAGCGGGGCATCCGCTACTGTACCGGGCTCTGCCAGTCGTATGCAGATCGGAGTCAATTTTGCTAACGAAGCCAACACCTGTACGATTACATACACATTTACCTCACAGGTTACCAATGTTTCGTTCCGGATAGTTGATATTGATAAACTATCACCTACCAGTTTCAGCTATGTAGATATGATTACCGTTACGGGCACCCGTGGAGCAAGTACGTATAATCCTACTATTACAAAATACGATGCTGTCACTGATCCGAATTTTCTCATCATAAGCGGCAATACCGTAAATGCCAACCCCACCAGCGGGCAGGCAGATAACGCAGCTTCCAATGCCGGTGATCAGCGGGGAACTGTTACTGTTGACTTCGGAGCAACTGTGCTTAATTCCATTACGATTGTGTACACTAATCATAGCAGCGCCCAAACTAACCCGGGTGGTCAATTTATTGCTATCGGCAACTTATCCTTTTCTGCATCAACCTTACCAGTTAATCTGACTGATTTCAGTGGTCACCGGCAGGCACAGGATGTAGTATTGAACTGGAAAACACAACAGGAAACCAATGCACATTCCTACAATATTGAAAGAAGCACAGGCAGCACATGGGAAGCGATCGGTACCGTGAATGCAACAGGGAATACGAGTATGCCCTCGAACTATTCGTACACCGATATCAACCCACAAGGTGCTACACTGCTTTATCGTTTGAAGCAGATTGATATCGACAACCATCATAGATATTCGGGGATCGTACGGATAACAACAAAAAATACTATGGTCTCACTGTTGAGTTACCCAAATCCTTTTACAGATCAGCTCAATGTAAATATTAACTCCTCCGTAAAACAACAGGTCTCAGCCAATATTTATGATGCCACGGGGAAAATGATAAGAACCGAATCCAGGTCACTCTCTACAGGCAATAATGGTTTTACCATTACAGGTCTCGACAGGCTTGTAAGAGGCGTCTACCACGTAGAAATAAAAGATTCCGAAGGCACTGTGCTTGGTCGTAATACAGTACTGAAAAATTAGTACCCTCGAGTTTATGGTTGCGGACCTCCTGTCATTGACGGGAGGTTTTCTTTTATCATACCTTTGAAAAAAAGAGACGGATGACCAAACTCAGTGTCAATATCAACAAATTCGCCACTATCCGCAATTCAAGAGGCGGCAATAATCCTGACCTGGTAAAAGCCGCGATCGATGTCCAGCGTTTTGGCGCAGATGGAATAACGGTACACCCCCGCCCCGATGAACGGCATATCCGCTATGAAGATGTGCGTCAGATCAAAAAGATCATTACCACCGAATTCAATATCGAAGGGAATTGCACGGAACAAAAATTCGTGGACCTTGTGCTGGAGACAAAACCCACACAGGTTACATTGGTACCGGATACGCTGGGACAACTTACTTCCGATCATGGTTGGGATACCCTCAAAAACAAAGACTATCTCAGGGATATGATCGCTGTTTTTAAAAAAGCGGGGATCCGTGTATCGATATTTGTTGACCCCGATGTGAAAATGGTGGAAGGGGCCGCGGCAACGGGAACGGACAGGATTGAGTTGTATACGGAAGGTTACGCGAAGCAGTTTGGAGCGGGAAGTCAGGAGTCGGGAGTCCGGCCATACAAAGAAGCAGCAATCAAAGCAACAACGCTTGGGTTGGGAATTAATGCGGGGCATGATCTTGATCTACAGAACCTGAAATATTTCAAACAAAATGTACCAGGGCTGGATGAAGTGAGCATTGGGCATGCATTGATCTGTGATGCATTGTATTTGGGATTTGAGAATGCGGTGCAGTTGTATAAACGGCAGTTGACATAAACCTTCTTAATCTTTGAATAGAAACGCAGCATGACCTCCATTTCCAGAACGGCCACTAAAGACGCCCAAGTACTTTCCGAAATTGCCATCCGCAGCTTTATCGAATCACACGGTCATAGCGCTCCCATTGAAGATATTCATAACTATGTGAATGAAAAGTATAACCCTGTTGCCCTGCTTGAAGAGCTCAGCGACGAACGAAATATCTTTCATATCATTTATTCAGACGAACGACCGGCCGGCTATTCAAAGATCATCCTCAACTATCCATATGAAAGAAGTACCGAAAAGAATATCACCAAGCTTGAACGGATCTATGTATTGCAGGAATATCATGACAAGAAATTAGGGAAGGAGTTGTTTCACTTCAACAAAGAACTTGCGAAGGCAAGTGGCCAGTCGGGTATGTGGCTTTTTGTGTGGGTAGAAAACCACCGGGCGATCAGATTCTATAAAAAGAACGGCTTTGTGATCATTGGGAACTATGATTTTAAGATATCTGAAACACATTCGAACCCTAATCACCAGCTATTCCTGCAATTGTAAGATATGCTAACCGTCAGTTCGGTTTACAGATCACATTAGCATGACGGGCCACTAATTTCCATCCCTCCGCCTGCTTTTCCCAGATATTGGTAAAACGTCTTTTTACAACCTGACCCGGTGTCGATTGGTCATCAAGGGGCACCACCGTTTCACTTCCCATGGAAATAGCAAAACTCCCTTTGATGATGATGTGTTCGATGTCTCTGGTAAAAGATGTTCTTGCCCGTTTAAGAACGGGTCTGTCCAATGTAGACTTGCCAGGAATAACAACGACATTATCCGGTGAATTGACGGTATAGTTCTTGTCCCAGAGTTTTAATAGAGTAGCTGAATCTTTTTTCAATATGGCCTGTACTTCAGTTTGTTCGAGGACCCTGATCTCGGCTTCGGTATCCTGCGCATAGGAGAAGCCGAAATACAATACCAGGGTTGATAAGGTGATGAATTTTTTCATGGAAAGGTTTATGGTTGATGAGTTTTAGGTTTATAAGGTATGCCTTTTTTTACAAGGCCTCACTGCCGACTTCCGACTCCCGCTAGTTCTCCATCATCACAAAAGCTCCCCAATAAACAGGTTCTTTAAATTTCGCCATCAGTTCCTGTTGCGCCTGCTTAAAGGCCTTTTGCTTATCCCCCATTTTCATCATGTTCGCATAAAAACTGTTCATGAGTTGCTGCGTCGCCGCGTCATCCACCTTCCATAAGCTCATCACGATCGCTTCGGCACCTGCCACCAGGAATGCCCGTTGCAATCCATACACTCCTTCGCCCGCTTTTATCTCTCCTACACCGCTTTCACAAACACTCAGCACCACCAGCCTGGTACCTTTCAGGTCAAGGTTCATCGCTTCATAAGCCGTCATGATACCATTATTACTGCTATCAAGCCCCGCCTTTGTTTTATCCGTCTCGGAGGCACCGGTCAGCATTACGCCCGACCGGAGCAGTACATTATCCTTTGCATTGTCTGCATGCACACCGATCGGCCAGCTGGTTCTCTCCACATCTTTCAGGAAATATCCGTGCGTGGCAATATGGAGGATCGATACATTTTTTGCCGATTTCAGGTTTGTTTCGGTCGCATCCCGCTGCGTCAATTCCGAAACCTGGTAGCCGGAAGCCTGCAACAATTTATTGATGCCGTCTACTTCAACTTTAGTCCCCGGTAGCTGAACGATCACACCCTTACCGTAATCGGGGAAGCCGATCAAGGTAGCTTTCTTAGAAGAAGATCCGCTACTCTTGTTATTATTGACGATCAGGTCACGCGGATTTCCCAGCAAAATAAGATCACATTGATTGATCAGGTAATCGCCCCCTGCTTTTTTCAATGTATATAGGCTTAGTTGGTTGAATACACCATCCAATGAAACATATATTTTCTTTTTTCCCTTCACCGCTGTTTCAAAAGGAGCCCAGTATTGTGCGTAGGATTGTTCATCATTGATCTTGTTCTTGATGGACACCCGGTAGGTTTTTGAAAATTTGCCTTCCAGGTCATTCCCATTCCCGAGCATCACCAGTTGTGGCTCGGGATTCCCTTTGGTGATCACCAACCCGAGATAACGGCAGCCATCGGTGAAGACCTGGTCGAAATTGCGGAGCCGGATGATCTCCACCAGCGCTTCATCTGCTTTCAGTTCTTTTTGTATCTCTGAAACCTTTGTCTTACCTGTAAAATAGAAATTGGCAAAATCCTTCGAGCTCTCAGACAATTTCTTCTCCATCCGGTTCACATTCGATTCCAGCGAATCGAGGTTTACATTCTGCTCCTTCAATTCTTCTTTTGAATACGCATAATAAGCGGTCAACTGTTCCTTATGATCGATCCAGTTGGCATAATCGCTTGCCAGCTGCTGGTTGCCACCCGACAAAATGGCTTCGCTGATCTTACGGGTAGAACTTAATAATAATCCTTTCGTGGCAGACCGGTATTCAAAAAGATCCGAAATGATATTCTTGTTCGAAAGGGCTGCTTCCAGTGCAAAATTGTAAAATCGCTGGAACCGGGGCGCCAGCAGGTCCCAGTACTTTGTTTTTTCCGCTTCACTCATAGGCGGAAAATACTTGTTGATAAAGTCGATGGTCTTCTCCATCGATTCATGGTAGAGCCCATAGGCTTTCGGAATATCTTTTTTCTTCCAGTACAGCAGGGCCATATCTTCCTGCGATTGTACAAAAAGCGGGTGAGTGCCACCGAGCGATTGCTCGCGGATCTGCAATACTTTTTGGAGTAAGGGTTCCGCGTCAGCATACCTCCCCTTGTAACGATAGAAATTACCCAGGTCGCTGATCACTTTGGCATAAGCGGGACCGTTCTCTCCCAATGTATTTTTATAGATATCAGCGGAACGTTTCAGCATATCTTCCACCCGGTCCTCCTTTTTCATCAGCATCGCGAGGATGGCCACATTGTTAAGCATATTTGCAAACTCGGGCTTGCCTTTTTCCAGTTTAGCTTCCAGGCCACGATAGATCGTTTCCGCTTCCGGGTATTTTTCCATTTGCTGGTAAAGAAGAGCGAGGTTGGAAAAGAATTTCAAGTGATTCCGTGCCTTGCTTACTTCCACTTTACCGGCGATCTGTAAAGCCTGTTGTAATAGTTTTACCGCCGCTTCATAACGACCCATCGACTGGTAAAGAATGGCCTGGTTATTCAGCACGATGGCATAAGGCATCGCTTCCTGTAATTTATTGGTCTGGATAATGGAAAGGGCAGAAGCAAATTCTTTCTCCGATTCGTTGTATTGGCCCTGGTTATAATGGAGTACGGCATAGTTATTCATCGATGCGGCTACTGCCATATTGGTCTTGCCCAATTTTGACTCCCGCAGTTCCAGGGCCTGTACTGTAAATTTTTCCGCCTGGGCAAAGCGACCGGTCGTGGTGAATAACAATCCCTGGCTGGCGATGGATTTCATATAGGGGATATCGCTGGTCTGGTAGGACTTCTCAAAAAAGAACTGTGCTGAACGCAATCTTTTCTCCGCGAAAACATAACGGCCCATCGCATAGGCCGATTGTCCCATCTGGAGATTCAGCGTCGCGGTCTCTTCATCATCAATATCCACATCGCGGTACAATGAATTGGCAATGCCTCCCAGTTTCAGGAATTTGGCGCCAAACTCTCCTTTTCCCCGTCCGCCAAAAAGGCCGGAATTATCACTTAACAAAAGTGCATAGTCGATATCAGTGGAATCAAAATCAGCCTTGATGCCGTCGAGCTCGTTGCGGACCGAATTCCGGGCCTTCATTTTGGCATCATACTTTGCATCGTTAACCCCTGATTTGCCTTTGTTGACTGCTTTATCCTTTAATTTCTTCAGGAGTTGGGCTGGTGACCGGAGGGAAAATAAAATAAGCGTGAGGGCGAACAGAATTTTCATAAAACGAATTTTAGGAGGTTAATGGAACTCTAAAATACATTATTAATTGCTATTCCCGGAACGGAGTCGCCTGTTATCCTTTCCTGTAGCATTTCATCCGGGAGATACCTCACTTATAACAATCGGCCCGTTCAATATTGTTTTTCCGGGTAGATTGAGAAAAACTAAATCACAGGATATGAAAAAGATGATGATCGCCGTACTGGCAGTTGCATGCGCCGCCGTTTCTTTTGCACAAATACCGTTAACGGTATCTCCCAGCGGGGGAAATAAGAAGGCTTCGGTAAGCGAACGGATCGGGATCACAGATATAACCATCCACTACGACCGCCCGGGCGTAAAAGGCAGGGAAGGAAAGATCTGGGGACAACTCGTACATGCAGGTTTTATCGACCAGCAATTCGGCTCCTCCAAAGCAGCACCCTGGAGAGCCGGGGCCAATGAGAATACCAGTTTTGAATTCTCTACCGATGTAAAGATCGACGGGCAACCGTTACGGGCTGGTAAATATGGATTCTTTGTAGCCTATAGCCCCGAAGAGTGTACGATCATTTTCTCCACCAACAATAGTTCATGGGGAAGTTATTACTACAGTGAACAAGAAGATGCATTGCGGGTGAAGGTAAAACCGCAGGCATTGGATAAAAGTGTAGAACGGCTTAAATATGAGTTCACAAGCCAGGACGAGAACAGCGCAGTGGTGGCACTACAGTGGGAAAAATTATCGGTACCGTTCAAAATAGAAGTGGATTATGTAAAGGATCAGATCGCCTCTTTCCGCCGTGAACTGAGGACCGACAGAGGTTTTATCTGGCAGAGCTGGGACCAGGCGGCGCAATGGTGCCTACAGCATAAAACGAATTTGGATGAAGCGTTGTTATGGGCAGACTCGGCAACCAGTGGAAGTTTTGGCGGTGATAAAAGCTTCCAGGCATGGAGCACCAAAGCGCAG
>JANOHQ010000355.1:0-14569 GCA_031406595.1 Chitinophagaceae bacterium | reverse complement strand
GTTAGCACCAAATTCAAAACGTTCACTACGGTCCAGGCAACGTTCTCGTATAAGGTCGAAAATGCGGCTGGTAAGTCTCTTTCTACCAAGACCGGTACAATCCTGATGAAGGGGATGAAATACAAAGTGAACTTTGTTGGCCAGGAAATATTTTGCAATGGCACTACCGTCTGGAACTATGATAAAGCAGCGAATGAAGTGACCATCAGCAAACTCGATGCGTCCAGTGGTATGATCACCCCGCAAAAACTCTTTACTAATTTCTATGATAAGGATTTCCGTTACATCATGAACGGGGAAAGTAAAGTAGGAAAAAAGACCATCCAGGAGATAGAAATGACCCCGCTCGACAAAAGCAAACCTTTTCATAAAGTGTATGTGCAGATCGATAAAGCGGCTAAAACCATTTACAGCACGAAGGTATTGGAGAATGCGGGCAACCGTTATATCTATACCGTTACTTCCATGAAAACAAACCTTCCCCAGGCCGACAGTCAGTTTGTTTTTGATAAGACTAAGTATCCCGGGGTAGAAGAGGTGGATCTGCGATAACAGCGGAGTTTCTTATTTCAAAATATATTTTCCTGCAATGCCTGCGCCTACGTAACTTCTGTCCGATGTTGGGATCAGGTTGAGTCTTATCTCCGGCTCCAGTATAAACCGGGCGGATAGATTGATCCTTTTTGAAATTTTTCCCATTATTCCCACGTTAAATTCCGGATCGATGCTGTAAGCGTTGACTACAGCCTCTTTATTTCCTTTTTGTTCCCATCCCATAAAAAAATCAAACGTAGGACCGGCAGCCAGGTTTACAATTCTAGAATGAAATTTATATAATAGGGGGATTGACAGGTGTCTTTCCGCAACAGTCACAAGCCATGAATCAGTCGGTGTGAATATCCTGATACGCGTCTTATAACTTCTCAGGTAGACCCCTGTTTCCAGCCCGCTATGTTTGGTGATTTTAAAATCTGCAACGGCGCCCAGTCCTGCCAGTGCTCCGTCCTCATCTGCTGTTGTTTCTACGGTGAAATTTAAACCGATGGCGGTTTGTCGTTGTGCGAGTAGCGCAGTTGAACTAAATAAAAATAAACTTAAGATGAATGGTTTCATGGTTTATGTGCTTTTATTGCTCATAAAGGAAAATCGTATCGGGGAGTTTTTAATGGGTAAACAGGGAACGGTAGGGAAAATAATGTGAATTACAGAGTGTGTTCACTACCTCTTAACATATGAAAGCTAAAAATCATATTATTACTGGTTAGAATTTCTAATAGTGAGTTTAGCTTTTTATCCATCCCGCTAAAACGGGATGATCATGACACTGACCCCATAAGCTTATCAGCAATTTCCCCATCATTTTTCACTGTTAAAGGGCTTTCCTGATCTTCACCAACTGCTCCAATAATCCTTCCAGCTGATCCAGCTTCAGCATATTCGCTCCATCGCTTTTTGCTACAGCAGGGTTGGGGTGTGTCTCGATAAATATTCCATCGGCCCCTGCAGCAATAGCGGCTTTGGCGATCGTACCGATCAGTTGGGGATTGCCACCCGTGATGCCCGATATTTGATTGGGTTGTTGTAAAGCATGGGTTACATCCATAATAACCGGAACACCATGTGCCTGCATCGCAGGGATATTTCGGTAGTCGACAACAAGATCCTGGTAACCGAAAGTAGTGCCTCTTTCTGTCAGCATTATTTTAGCATCCTGAGCCTGTCGAAGGGCAGCATTCCTGATCTTATCTACAGCGAATTTCATCGCTTCACCGCTTACAAACTGCCCTTTTTTTACATTCACGATCTTCCCGGTTTCCGCAGCGGCTACCAACAGGTCGGTCTGGCGGCAAAGAAAAGCAGGTATTTGTAACACATCCACAAATGCAGCCGCTTTGGCCGCTTCTTCTGGCGAATGAATATCGGTGACCACTGGGAGCGAATATTTTTCCCCTGTTTGCTGAAGCAGCTTCATGGCTTTCTCATCACCCAGCCCGGTGAACGATGTACCGCTGGTACGGTTGGCTTTGCGGTAAGATGATTTGAAGATATAAGGGATACCGAGATTTTTGCAGATACCGGAAACTTTTTCTGCCACTTCCGAAAGTAATTCTTCGCTTTCCACCACGCAGGGACCTGCCAGGAGGAAGAAATTGTTCTCATCATAAGATTGATTCGAAAATAGATCTTTCAGAAATTTTTCCATGGGTCAAAAATACTAAGAGGAGGTGGCTTTATGAAACTCAATCTGTCGTTATTAATTTTTTGAAAACAGGTAGAATGCTGATTTTGTCACCGTGGTGATATTGGGCTGGCTGTTGATAATATAGCGTCCATGATCTGCTGACTTCGCAGTATTACCCTCGCCGCCATAAATGATCATCTGGTTGCCTGTCCAAACAGCAGTATGTCCTTGTCTTCCGGACGGTGCATTTATCAATGACAAGGCACTCGTCCATGTGTTTGCGAGGGGATCATATCTCGCACCATCATTTTTAAACTCACTTGTATGTCTGCCCCCAAAAACGATCATCTCACTACCAGTCCAGATAGCTGTATGCAGGAACCTGGCTGATGGGGGCTCACCGGAAAAATTCACAGTGATCCATGAATTGGTTGCAGGGTTATATTTTGCACCTGATTCACCCACTTCAAAGAAAGGTGATTGTCCGCCCCATACGATCATTTCAGAGCCTGTCCATACTGTGGTGTGTTCATAGCGGGCGTCCGGAGCATTAGTTAAACTGGTAGGTCCCTCCCAGGTATTGGTAGCATTATTATAAATGCCGCCGTCATTCCCAAAAGTCGCATTAAAGCCACCCCAAACGATCATTTTACCTCCTGTCCAGATAGCTGAATGAAAAAAGCGTTCAGATGGCGCCGATGCGGTGGGGATCGTTGTCCAGGTATTTGTTGAAAAATTGTATTTACTACCGGTATTGGTCATACCCGAAGTGGCATTTCCTCCCCAGATCAGCATTTCTGTGCCTGTCCATACAGCAGTATGAGAATGTCTTGCTTCCGGTGCATTGACCGTGTTCAGTAAGGTCCAGGTATCCGTTGCAGGGTTATAAGCCGCGCCATCATTAAAGGATCCGTTGTTATCACGTCCTCCCCAAACGATCATATGTGTGCCTGTCCATATAGTAGTGTGAAAGTACCTTTCTGCGATAGGCGCATTGGATATGGCACTCCAGGTATCTGTTACCGGATCATATATGCGACGGTAATTTACCAGTATGTTTTCCACTTCAATCCCACCCCATACGATCATTTTTGATCCTGTCCATATAGCGGTGTGACGGGTTATACCCTCGGTAGCATTAAGTGACTGAACTGCCAGCCATGTGTCGGGGGTAGTGGAGATAGCAGTATCCTTATTTACAAATACAGTATTAAAAAAACTAAAGCCCGCGTTCGTCAATACCGTATTAGGATTCGTGGCGCTGGCAACGAGGGTGCCCGGTGGTAATTGTGTAAAAGCTCTCCATGAACCACCATTATAGCCTTCGAATGTTCCGGATTGAAACCGGATGGAACCATCATGGGTAGCGGTCGTGGTCCCGATCCTGATAGCACCGCTTATATCCAGTTTTTGTTGAGGTGTTGGTATGCCAATACCCACATTTTGTGCCTGCGCCAGGAAAGGGAGTAACAATAGCAGTGATAAGAGCGATTTGCTTTTCATTGATAAGTGTTTAAAAAGGTTTCGTTGAAAACGCTTGTCTATTTAAGGGATAACTGTCAAGACTATCTTGTCAGGAAAGTTCTTTGCATTGTTCCCGTAGCAGCGTCCGGTAAATATAACCAAACTGCCTGTACTATTTTGGAGCCCTGGTTATCTGAATTTCGTGACACGAAAATACTAATAGCCAATGGTTTTGAGAAACTCATCCTTTTTTCTTCTTGCCACATCCACGTAGTCGCCATTTTGCATTTCTATCTGGCCGCCATCGCCTTTTATATATCGTTTAATGTAGTTCAGGTTAATGAGGTGAGAATGGTGTGGGCGAAAGAAGATATCATTGGGCAGAAGCTCTTCAAATTCTTTGAGTGTACGGCTGGCGGTAAATTTGGACTGGTTGGAAAAGTAAAGAATGGTGTAATTACTTTGTGCTTCCAAACGAACAATATCGCTGATAGTAAAAAAAAGAAGACCGTCCAGGGTATGGACAGCAATTTTATTAAAAACATTTTTGCCCTGCAGGTTTTCTTCCAGCATGGCTAATTTCTTTTCTGTATGAATCTGTGGCAGGCTGTTTATTTTTGAAATGGCCGATTTTAGTTCCTCGATATCAATAGGTTTCAGCAGGTAATCAAAGGCGGCATACTTAATGGCCTTAATCGCATATTGATCATACGCAGTGGTGAAAATTAGATGAAACTTCTTCCCGGGTAACCGGTGCAGCATTTCAAAGCCATCCATCCGGGGCATTTCAATATCCAAAAAAACAATACCGGGCTGTAATTTTTCAATCAACCTGATGCCCTCTTCACCGTTTTCGGCCTCAGCAACCAATTGTACATCCGTACAATAATCCTTTAGCTTTTGCTTTAGTGCGAGACGTCCTTTTTGTTCGTCATCTATAATAATGGCTGTAAGCATCATTGAATTTTTAATAATACTTCTACTTTTGTTCCCGCAGGCTTATCGTTCACTGACAGGTCAGTTATCTGAACAGATGCGTTTTCTTCGTTATTAAAGAGTTTGACCCGGTCATTACTCATATCAATTCCGTAAGATACTTTCCCTTTGTCTACCGTGTTAGTGGTTGTATTTCTGCCCACACCATTGTCTTCAATAGTGTACAGCAGGTAGTCTCCCTGTTTAATAACAGAGACCGTTAGCTGTCCATGGTTGCCTTTCCGGTAACGGATTCCGTGTAAAATGGCATTTTCAACAAAAGGTTGAATAATTAAAGGCGGTACTTTATAATCATCCTGGAGCAGTTCGTCGTCTGCATTGATCGTTGCCGTAAATTTATTTTCATGCCGGAGCTGTTCCAGTTCAATGTACAATTGCAGGGTGTCCAGGTCTTTTGCAAGGGTAACGGTATCCTGTTTGGAACTGTCCAGTATGTTGCGGAGGAGCTTGGCAAATTTGTTCAGGTATACGGTGGCATGATATTTATCATTGCTCTGTATCAGCGCATCGATGCTGTTGATGCAGTTAAATATGAAATGTGGATTCATCTGGCTTTGCAGTGCTTCCAGCTTCGCTTTTGAAAGCTGTTCATTCATGCTGTATATTTCAACCTGGGTACGTTGCAGGGATTGTTCGGCTTCAATGGATTTTATTTTATTGGCCATCAATGTGGCGATGGTCGTTAATATCTGAAGATGCTGACGGGTAAAAAAGTTTTTTTCAGGATGTTCACAATCGATCACCCCGAGTAGCTCAGTCTCGTAAATTACCGGTACGGTTATTTCGCTTAGCCGTGTCATTTCGTCGGGACGGTAGCGGCTGTCTTTGGAAGTATCGGCAATCAGTACGGGTTCTTTTGTTTGGATCACGTGGCCGACCACTCCCTGGCCGGGCTGTACATCAAAGTGTTGTTTATTAATTTCTTCCACTGATCCTTTGGGTCCAAAGCCTGCCTTCTGTATCATTTTAGTTTTGTCTGCATTCCACAGGTAGATCATGCAATCAACAAACCCCAGCCGCCCGATCAGGTTTTTGGCAACATCCCACAACGCGTCCTCCTCTGTATTTTTTCCGATCAGGGAGGAGGAGAAATAATTTATGATCAGCTCCATCTCCAGTTTGCTTTTATATTGTTCGGCATTTACCTGCTGGACCTTCAATTTTTCTGCTGCTATTGTTTTTATATTTCTTTCACGCCATTTAATAAACAAGAGGCTGAGTAAAAGAATGCCGGCAGATACCCCCGCGATAAACCAGGCTGTTTTCCAGAATGGGGGTGCGATAATTATTTTGAAAGAAGTGATCTCACCACTGCTATCACCCTGTTCGGCTTTTACATCAAAAATATATTCACCGTGTTGCAGGTCAGTGTAACTCGCAAAACGGGTTGTGCCGCCATACACCCAGTCTTTATCGATGCCGTTGAGGCGGTAATAATAATTTGTTTGCTGTTGACCCGAGAAGTTCAGGGTAGCAAATTCTACCGTAAAAAAATTCTCTTTGTAGGAGAGGCGGACAGGTTTATTGTCAGCAATGATCGGGTCAATGAACAGGGGTTTATCAAAGAGCTTAAACCCTGTGATCTCTATTGCTGGCTGCCGCTGATCCGGCGTCTCAGTTTTGCCGGGAAAAAAGCCGATCGCTTCTGTGGTGCTGAATGTTAGCCATTGGCCGTTCCGGAGCGAATGGAATTTAGGAGACAGCAGGGAAGAATTGACAAGTCCCCGCCCCATGCTGTAGGGAATAATCTTTTTTGTAACAGGATTAAATTTGTAAAGACCGTAGTCAGAGGTAAACCATATATAGCCTGCAGTATCTTTTTTGATGGCATAGATAGTGTTGGAAGGAAGCCCTTCCGCCGTAGTAAGATGCGAAAAAGTCCCCGTTCTCCTGTTAAAGAAATTTAACCCGCCATGAATAGTCCCGATAAGCAGTACACTGTCGTTGTATTCTTCTATACCCCGGCAGGAAACACCCGAGATAGCGGCTGGGTTATTTTTATCAGGAAGCCACGAATTGGCATACAACATTTTCTCTGTATCGAATTCTTTGAATCCTCCTTTTTCAGTGCTTACCCAGCAATGTCCTGTTTTGTCAATAAAGATATTGGTTATCGGAGTGGCTGCTTTTAAACGATCGTTGAAAGGGAAAAATTTATGCAGTTGGTGATCCCATTTTACGATCTTCCCGTTGTGTAACCCGAACAGAAGATTTCCTTTGTTATCTTTTCCCATACACCGGATAGTCGAGTTTTCCATTTCCGGCGGCAGCAGGGTTCTTGTTGCACCGCTGGTGATATCATACACCAGGAGATGGCCATGCTGGCATCCTATCCACAGTGTTTTATCGTCAAGCTGCTGGAAGCTCCATATAAAATTTTTTTGGTAAGGTCCCTCAAAAAAAATGGTCTTTTTAAACTTTAAATGGTCGTCGTATATTGCCATGCCCGCGCCCCAGGTGCCAACATATATATCGCCATTGGCAATTTGTATACAACTGATAATTTCACTTTTACTAAGCGATAAAGGATTGTTCGCTTCGTGCCTGATGGATGTAAAATATTGCCGGTAAGGATTAAAAATACTAATGCCCTTGTCAGTCCCTATCCAGATATTCTGTTCGCGGTCCTGGAAGAGACTGAATATTTTATAATTATACGAAATGCTCTCACTGCTGTTTTCTTGTGCAATACAGTAATCAAAGTTATCTTTCTCCATATTGTAGCGCAATAACCCGGCGTTTTCCGTTCCTATCCAAATGCTATGATTGTCATCTTCCAGTATACAGTTGACCAGGGGCAGGGCGGCCGTTGTTTTGGCAGCGACGGCCACTGGCTTGCTGACTGATAACGAATAGGTCCTGACCTTTTTCGTTTTGTCATCATATTTATATAATAGATCGCCCCAGGTGGTAACCCAGATATTTTGCCGGCTGTCCATCATTACAAATCGCAAGGATTTTGCCCAATCTCCCTTCAATAGTGTTTGTAGAAGGGGATGACCCCGGGGGTTAAAATTGGGTGAGTAAACCGTTTTGTTATCCCGGGTAAACCAGAGTAGCTGAGGCCCTGCTGCCAGCCAGGTATTGGTTCCGGCTTTGTCTGTAACGATGGAAGAACTCTGGTGCGAACCAGCCGGAAAGATATTAAAATGCGGGGCACTGTTTTTTTTCGCAACGTTGTCATAATGGTAAACGGCATGCGAACTCAACATCCATTGAATGTTATTTTCACCCCGGTAGGAGGTAAAGCTAAAAGAGGAATCCGTCGATAATTTTCCATTGTCAAATAAGGTAAAACTATTTTTACCCAGCTCCATCCGTTCCAGGTTAAGATTATTGGTGATCCATAGTAAATTATTTTTTTTATCCGCATACAGGTAAGCACCAGGGGTTCCCCCGGCGACAGGGTTCCTTAGCATCTCGGGATAGAGAATAAAACGGGAGCCATCGTAACGCTGCAATCCATTGGGAGTAGCGATCCAGATAAAACCTTTGCCATCCTGTGCGATCGAGAGTACTTCATTGTGAAGCAGCCCGTCTGATTGGGTAATATGCCGGAAAGAATAGTCGAAACTTTGCTGCGCCTTTGTACCCCGGGCAAAGCAAAAAATAAAATTGAAAAGTATCAGGAGGCGGTAATGGCACATGTAGTAAAGTTACCTGAAGTTTAGGGACGTGTTTATAAAAATTCATTCCAACACCCTGATCCTTCACGGGCGCATCGCAAACGACCAGGGCTTTTATTACCCGGCCGGATGTGTGAATACTGTCTTTACTATTTTTCTGCAAAAAGTAAAGACAGTACTCTGGTTGGATCTCCCCCGGGTATCTTATAATGGATTATTTTTTTGTTTCCAGCACGCCTAATCTTTTCTCCAAAAGCTCAATTTGTTGCTGCTGATCTTTGATAATTGCTTGCTGCTCCTGCATGGCTTTTACCAATGGCACTACAAACTCAGCATACCGTATGGTATAAAGCTGCTGCGGGTTTTCGGGCTTCGTATACCCGCTGAAATCATATCCCGATGCTTTGGCTGCCTGTTCAACTTCCTGGGCAAGGAAACCGGTGTACTTTATTTTTTCACCATCGAATTTTCCGGCAAAATCCGGGGTGTCGGAATTGCCTGTTACATCATTAATTGCTTTGTTACTGACATGATAGGTAACGGGCCGCAGCTTCAGGATAAAGTCAAGGCCTTTTACATCTTCCCGGATGGTATTTTTTATACGGGCATCTGAAAAATTGCTCCAGCTTACTTTTCCGCCGATAACGGTAGTACTGTTATTGCCAATGATCGCCTGGTTGGATGCACTGTTTAAATAACCATTGTTTCCAATACCGATTGTATTAAAAATATTAGGTGAGCCGGAGAACACACCTGAATTGTACCCTATGCCAATATTGAAACTTCCATCAGCGGTGTTAGAAAGGGCATTGACTCCTACGGCTGTATTGGCAGTTCCTATGGAGTTGCCAAGGGCATTATACCCGTTGGCTGTATTATGACCCCCCAGGATATTGGAGCGAAGGGCATCCACACCGGTTGCCGTATTATTAATTCCGACCGTGTTTGAATAAAGGGCTTCAAATCCATTGGCCGTATTGTTAATGCCGACCCCATTGTTGAAAAGAGCAGAGCCACCGCTTGCTGTATTTTTAGTTCCGGTAGTGTTGACAGCCAATGCTAATTTTCCAACCCCTGTATTATCGCTACCGGTCGTATTGTTGGCCAGTGTGCCGGCTCCGATCGCGGTATTATAATTCCCGGTGGTGTTGAAATAAAGCCCGGAGGCACCGATAGCAGTATTGTCATTCCCGGTGGTATTATTATAAAGTGCCTTATTCCCGTGAGCTGTATTGAAACCTCCTGTGGTGTTCAAATAGAGCGCCTGGTTCCCATTGGCGGTATTATCGCTTCCGGTAGTATTACTTAAGAGGGCATCATTCCCATTGGCGGTATTTCTATTTCCAGTTGTGTTGGAGTAGAGCGCCTGGCGCCCGGTAGCAGTATTATTGCCACCGATATTGTTTGACCGGAGTGCAAAAGATCCATTGGCTGTATTGTTGCTTCCTGTTGTGTTTGAATGAAGCGATTGGTGACCATTGGCCGTATTTTGCTCCCCGGTATTGTTAAAGTATAATGCCTCGTAGCCTTGTGCGATATTATAACTTCCGGTTGTGTTCGAGAAAAGAGAACGCTCGCCGATACCGATATTCGCTTCTCCTGTTGTAATGGCCTTGCCTGCATCCAAACCTAAGAACAGATTGCCGGTTGTTGGATGTATTTCACCTGCCCATAAATTGTTTACTCTGAACCGTAACGGTTGAGCATCGGTAGTGCCAATGAAATGCGTGGCAGGGTTTGTGGCTGCGTTACCGTTTAGTTTCCAGCCATTGCTTATATCACCATTACAGGTGTAGTGGGTGCCCGTTACTTCACCTGCATCCAGTATATTATTACCATTTATATCTACACCCGTTTCTATTTTGCTTCCACCAGCGGTACAATTTGCACCTGCCGGCTCGGGACTGGTTTTGATCAAAGAATTTTTTCCACTGGCTCCTGTAGGCAGGCTAAGATTCAATATTTGTGCAGGGCTGGTGCCTGTAATGCTTGCACTCGCGGGCGAGCCAGGTATACCTGTCGTAACTGTTCCAATATTAAGAATATTAGAAGGACCCACAGGGCCAATTTTCCCGTTTACAGCATACAGGGCATAGGGAACACTCAGCATTTCCGTATTGCCTAATACCGAAAAATTGTTGCCGCCCAAAGGATCCGCTTCTACCTTGATGAATTTTTTGCCGGTACTCCAGTCGATAATGGCAAAGTTGCCGGTTGTACTTACTGCACCCGGCCCACCGATAGCGGCGGTAAATAATCCTAATTGATTCGTGGTGCTTTGCCTTGTTTCGCTGTAAACAGGGGTGCCGGTAGCACTCCCATCCAGTATGGTAAATCTTACACTGATATTGGCATTAGCAATACTTTGTCCCAGGCTGTTGCGGGCTACGGCCTGGTAGTTAAACTGGTTGGGAACCTGGGCTTTTGCTACGTGCAGGAGAAAAAAGATACAAAGGGCTGAAAGAAACTGTTTCATAATATTATTTAAAAATGATTAATTCAATTTTTCTATGGTATAAACACATCGTTTAGGCTGGTTGCTTCCTGTTTCAGTAAAAAGCAGTTGCAGGAAATACACGGCATTCGGTAGCCGGGTTATATTGTATTGTTTGGTGGTGAAAGTGCTATAAATGAATTCATCCTGCTGCAGTTGCCTGCCAGTGACATCTGTCAGGATGGTTTTTACACTTCCTTTTTTAAGCAGGCTTAGCTGCAGGGAAAATGTACCGGGGTTGGGATTGGGAAATATTCTTACTTCTGTCTGGCTGAAACAATCATAAGCAGGGTCTGCAGTGGAAGTAAGCGGCTGGAGAACACCTTGTGTGATCAAAAGACCATTGCTCTTCCAGCTTTGCACCAGGGGCATTTCTCCGATCGTATAGCTGATCACAAAATTGCCTGCCGTGCCCTGTGATGCTGTGGAGCAAGATGTTTGTACGCCAGGAACATTCTGGCAGAAGGAATACTGCCAGCAGGAGATCATGACTGTTATGAGCAGGATAATTTTTTTCATTGCTGATATTTTATGACATAATTATTTATGAGCAGCAGGATAGAAACAGGTAAGCTGTATTTACGCTGTTGCCGGTGTAAATCATTTGGGTCCTTCAACGACCACTACATCCCGCCATTCGCCTGCATTCTTTTTAATAAGAATAATTCCACACACGATCCCTTTTCCATAATCTGTATGATAGAATGTTGGGAAGCCACCGAGGTAACCGTTCTTAAAAGCATAGTCATTGGCCGTAGTCATCCTGGCGGCGATATTATCTAATGCAGGATTTCCCAGTTCCACTAAAGAAACGTCCCGCCATTCGGCGCCGCCATTACCGATAAGCACCGTACCGCAAACAATTCCTTTTCCATAGTCTTTATGAAAGAAATTGGGGAAGCCACCCACATAACCGTTTCGTACCGCATAGTTCTGTGTGGCCCTCATGCGGGCGGCAAAATCATCAAGGGGAGGATTACCCAGCTCAGCCAAAGGAATATCCTGCCACCCGGCTGTAGTAGATTTCAGGAAGATAGTACCGCCAATGATGTTGTTCCCTTTTCTTACTTCGTGAAAATTTGGATAAGCACCAACAAATCTTACCAGGTTGCTGCCTGATTTGTCCGCATAGGTAGTGGTAGTTCCGCCGATAAAGGGTTTCTCCTGAGAAGCGAGTTTTGCACGGTGCTGAAAAGCTGCCATCGCTGATTGTGATGCCGAAGGATAAATATTGGGAAATTGCATTTGCGCATGCGGGTTGGGGAAACTTGCCTGGCAGGGGAAACGGCTTACATTGCTGTAAAACTTATCGATGCCATTTATGTCATCATCGCTAAAGTATGTTCTGTTGCCAATACAGTCCGGGCAATTGATGGTCATGCCGTTCTGGATGCATTCAATGGTCGGTTGGTCGTTTTTTGAAAATGCATTTTTAGGATAATGCATGATGGAACAGAAATCGTAGTATCCTCTTGCCACACCACCTTCTGTTTGAAAATTATTTTCCAGCCCCTCTTTGATATTATCGCCGTTTATTTTTATGAACTGGTCACGGTCTTCCCGGCATTGCTCGTGATAAAAACCTGCCGCATGCATTAACTCGTGCATCACCGTACCCTGCGATGCAGAGGCAGACAGGAATAAAGCTTGTTCCCCGCCCTGGCAGCCAATAGAAGACAGGCCGGCGCCGGCGATGGTAGAGGAGAAGACGATCCTGATATAGTTTTTTTCATTTCCTCTTGGCACAAGGCATAGTTCTGTTCGATTATTGAACATAGAAATGGCCCTGTGCACTTCATTCCCTAAGTTATTGGCATAAATGGAAGGATCAACAACGATCGGAAGGGTAGCATTGGCCCAGCGATAATCATTGTCATCCACTGAATAGGACATTGTTTTCGGAAAATCATTTCCAACGATTATATCGCCGTTCAATACAAAAAAATGCCCCATCTTTTGGACGAAATACTCTTTTTCGGCAGTGGCAAAAGGCAGCTTGATCTTCATCCGGGAATAAACCGGTGAAGTCGCCGATGCCTGGGATAGGGCAGGTGACTGTGTTGTGGCTGACTTGGATGTTAGACCCGGTTTGGTTGCAGAGGACTGGATGGTCGCAGGGGTCTGTGTAACACCCGTCGAAGTTTTCAGGCTTTTCGCAGGCAGTTTAGGACTTTGTGCCAGTATTGCTCCGCCGGAGAGAATGCAGCACAGGGAAATGATAAATGATTTCATAAAAAAAGTTTCACCAAATCTCCTCCTTTCACCAAGGCAGTTGAAACCACATTGAGCCATTCCCGGAAACGGGTGAGCGGGCGGCACGTTAGTGCGAAAGTTTTTTCTCTTTATATTTGACAATCCTCAACTGAATCTATGCTAAAAGAAAAAATACTGGTCATCGGTGCATCCGGGCAAATAGGAGTAGAGCTTACCCTGGCGCTCCGCGGGATCTATGGAAATGCCAACGTGGTTGCTTCCGATCTCCGCGAACAGAACCCCTTGCTGGAAGGTACCGGCCCTTATGTGAGCCTGGACGTTATGAACAAGGAAATGCTCCATGTTCAGGTGATCCGCCAGAATATCACGCAGGTCTATTTGCTGGCAGCAATTCTTTCTGCTACAGGTGAAAAGAATCCCGGGCTTGCATGGAATCTGAATATGCAGGGTTTATTGAATGTGCTGGATATTGCCCGGGAAGAGAAAATGCATAAAGTATACTGGCCTTCTTCGATCGCTGTATTTGGCCCAACCTCGCCCAAACAGAATTGTCCGCAGCAAACGATCATCGAACCAGCCACGGTCTATGGTATCAGCAAATATGCAGGGGAGTTCTGGTGCAATTATTTTCATCACCGCTATGGGGTGGATATAAGAAGTTTGCGCTACCCCGGTTTGATCTCTTATAAATCAGAACCTGGTGGCGGTACCACAGATTATGCCGTGGAGATCTATCATGATGCGCTCGAAGAGAAAAAGTATGAGTGTTTCCTGAAGGAGGATACTTATCTCCCGATGATGTATATGCCCGATGCCATCCGTGCTACGCTTGAATTGATGGAAGCGCCGGCGAATAAGATCAATATCCGTACTTCCTACAATGTATCAGGTATGAGCTTTTCCCCAAAAGAGATCAGCGCCGCGATCAAAAAACATATTCCCGATTTTTCCATCTCTTATAAACCGGACTATCGCCAGGCTATCGCCGAAGGCTGGCCGCAAAGCATCGATGATTCGGTGGCAAGAAATGACTGGGGCTGGAAAGAAGATTATGACCTGGCCGCGATGACAAAGGATATGCTGGAGAATTTGAGGAAGTCCTGAGTCGGGAGTCGGGAGTCGGGAGTCGGGAGTCGGGAGTCGGGAGTCGGGAGAAAGAGACATGCAAGTAACGAATTTTTACAACAGCAGGTGAACCCAGCACTCTAAATCAACTATTATCTATGAATTATCATCTTTTATCTATCATCTAATCCACTATATTATTCTTTACGGCGAACATCACCAATCCCGCTATGTTATGTACGCCCACTTTCCTGATCAGCTGTTCATGGATCTCTTCTACAAGAACTGGGCTTAAAGAGATCTCATCGGCTATTTCGTTGACCGTTTTTTCTTCACAGATAAGTTGCAGTACCCGCAATTCATTCCCGGTCAACTCGATCCCCTGATTGAAAGAGGGATTAAGATCATTTTTTGATACAAGGTTCTTCAATAACACTTTGCTCACCATATCATTGAAATAATAACCATTCTTATGCACGGCGTAGACAGATTTGCGGATCTCCTCGGGCTCGGCATTTTTCAATAAAT
>JANOHQ010000309.1:0-16216 GCA_031406595.1 Chitinophagaceae bacterium | reverse complement strand
GGAATAAACATGCTTGACATGTCCCTCTTCCTGGCCCAGGCGATAGTAGATGGCAAAATTGCGGACAGAATACTGCGCTTCCTTTAGTTTTTCCAACACCATATCCCGGTCTTCCGGGTGAGTAAAGGATAACCAGTTTTCAATAGTATGCAGGTTTTCACCGGGAGGTAGTCCATATATCCTGCATGTTTCTTCGGACCATCGTACCTTCCTGGTAGCAAAATCCAGCTCCCAGGATCCCATATGTGCCAATTGCTGCGCCCTGGCAAGCCGTTTTTCACTTTGCGCCAGTTCCTGCTCTGCTTTGATCTTTTCCTGTCTTTCCACTGATTCTTTTAATGCCCTTTCTACTTTAAAATTTAAGGTGAATAATTTTTCCTTCAGTGCATAATCTGTTACGCCATTCCTGATCAGTTCAATAGATTTTTCCTCACCAATGGTTCCCGAAACAAAAATAAAAGGGATCCCGGGCGCTATCTTTTCTTTTATTTTAAAAGCCTCCAGTCCAGAAAAGCCGGGTAATGTGTAATCAGATAATATAATGTCCGGGTCAAAGTTCCTAATGGCGGCGACATACTCCATTTCATCCTGGACGGTTTCGGATTGATAATCAAGACCGCCTTTCTTTAATTCGAGGTGCAGTAATTCAAGGTCAGCTGCGTCGTGCTCCAGGATCAGGATTTTTGTTTTAGTGGCCATTATTATTTTTTAAACTGGTTGCTGGTTAACGATCATCCAATATAACCCTATACTGGAAATTGCTTTCTGAAACTCATCAAACTCGACGGGTTTTACGACGTAGCTGTTCACTCCCAGGGCATAACATTTTGCGATATCGGGATCTTCCCTGGAGGAAGTGAGTACCACGATCGGGATCCTTTTAGTGCGTTCATCTGCTCTTATTCGCTGCAGCACTTCTATGCCATTTACCCGGGGCATCTTTAGGTCAAGCAGGATCACCCTGGGAATGTCTCCAATTTGCCTGTCCGCGTATTCCCCTTCAGCAAAAATATAATTCAGCGCCGCTACTCCGTCTTTAACATGCAATAGCCTGTTCGCTAAATTATTTTTTCTCAACGCCTCAATGGTCATTTCGGCATCGCTGGCATTATCCTCTACTAACAGAATCTCTATTCCCTGGTTCATCTTGTCATAATTTTAGTTAAGGTGAAAAAAAATGTCGCGCCCTTGTTTGCCCTGGCGTCTGCCCATATCCTGCCCCCATGTTTGGAAATGATCCGCTGCACCAGTGCCAGGCCTACCCCGGTCCCTTCGAACTCTTCATCAGAATGCAGGCGTTGAAATACGCCAAAAAGTTTGCCGGCGTAACGCATATCGAAACCTGCACCGTTGTCCTTTATATAGTAAATAATTTCGTCTCCTTTTGTTTCGCACCCGATCTCAATGACCGCGGGATCCTTCCCTTTCGAATATTTAATGGCATTGGAAATTAGGTTCAGCCAAACTTGCTTTATGGTAGTCGTGTCCGCCCGTGCAGGCAATAACTGGCTGATATGAAACTCAATATCCCGGTCGATTTGTTCGCTTTTTAATTCGTTGCAGAGATTTCTCACCATCGTGTCCACCTGGATATCTGTCTTTACCAGCTCTTTCCTTCCTATACGTGAAAATGTCAGGAGGTCATCAATAAGCTGCCCCATTTTCTTAGCATTGTTCACGATGTTATTGATGAGGCGATTGGCTTCCGTATCCAGCCGCGTTTCATAATTTTCCTGGAGCATTTTCGAATAACCATGAATGGCCCGGAGGGGGGCACGCAGATCATGCGATATAGAATAGGAAAATGATTCCAGCTCCTCGTTCACTTCCTTAAATTGTTCTTCTGAGATTTTAAGATCCCTATTAGCGATCATTAATTCTTCCGCTCTTTTTTCTTTCTCTTCATTTTGAAAAGCCAGTTCCTTATTAGCAATGATCAGCTCCGTTGCCCTCTTTTCTTCCTTATCATTTTGAAAAGAGAGTTCTTTATTGGCAACGATCAATTCGGCTGCCCGGTGTTCCTTTTCATCATTCTGAAAGGCCAGTTCCCTGTTGGCAATGATCAGCTCCGCTGCCCTTTTTCCCTTCTCTTCGTTTTGAAAGGCAAGCTCCCTGTTGGCAATGACCAGCTCCGCTGCTCTTTTTTCCTTTTCTTCATTTTGGAAGGCAAGCTCACTGTTGGCAATGATCAGCTCCGCTGCCCTTTTTCCCTTCTCTTCGTTTTGAAAGGCAAGTTCTTTGTTGGCAATGATCAACTCCGCAGCTCTTTTTTCTTTTTCGTCATTTTGGAAGGTAAGCTCACTGTTGGCATGAATAAGCTCCGCTTCGGATCTCTTTTGGGAAGTAATATCACGGACAATTTTTGAAACACCTATGATCCTGCCTCCCTGGTCTTTCAGAGGTGATATTGTAAGGGAGACATAAAATTGTTTTCCATTTTTTTTAATCCTGATCGTTTCGTAATTATTAATGACTTCGTTATTATTTATTTTTCCCAGCATCTTTTTTTCTTCGTCGATATACGCTGGTGGAACTATTATTGAAATATGTTTGCCTATCACTTCTTCTGCACGATAACCGAACATCTTTTCCGCACCAGTGTTCCAACTTTTTATGATCCCCTCCGGGGATTTGCTGACGATCGCATCATTAGAATATTCCACAATGGCGGCAAGGTGCCGGAAATCCACTTCCACATTTTCTAATTTGGCAGTAGCCAGAATAGTGGGAATGATCAACACTGCCTGTTTGTCTTTTTTCATGATTTTGAAATACAATCGTTTGCCAAATATGATCAGCCAGTTGAAGCTGTTTATTTTTTACTCCCTTTAGGTTTAAAGCCAGGAGCAATTAATCGGAGAAGGTTCTTGGACAAATGTTTATTTCCGGTATTATCGATGAATTTTGACAGACGAACCGTCTCCGGAAATGATAATTCAGTTTCTAAGCGTGTAAGTAAGCTACTCTTATTATTACACATTTTTTTTAAAAGAATCTTAATTAGGGGTTAATCAGTAACCTGGCAGACAGGATTGAACAATCATTATTGGTTTGAAGCAAATTGAGGAATGAAGATCGCGATTCCGGTTACCACGCCCGGACGATGCGGTATACCCATGTAGAAAAAAAGACTAAAGATTACACCCATATTCCATGGCACAGTCATTTTAAATTTTCCACCCGAAAAGAGGACTGTTGGTAGCGAAGGCTGGAGGTTAGAAGGCAACATAAAACCTTCCGCTGGAACGTCAAAACATCCTATTCACCCTGCCTGCCCATGAAATGTCCCTCCGGGACATTGAAACCAGCAACGCTCATACATAGATATAAGAAGTAGTGGGTCGCCCGATTGTCAGGAGTGATGACGAAGGATCAGGTTTGAAATCTTGTCGTCCCATCGGGACGTTTTATAGGTAGAATAATTGGGTGATGTTAGCGCAGTGTCCCGTAGGGACACTTTGTGCTGACACCGATCATTCCGCAGAAAAGATACAAAGTGTTTGCGATCTGGGCCACCGTGTGGATTTGTCCTGTTGAACCATTGTCTCTTCGAATCTTCCCTCTCCACTTGGAGAGGGAGATAGAGGGTGAGGTCAACCGCAGCCAGGCAATTATTGATATAACAAAGAATTACTATACTTTAGACTCCGTTTCCAAATCAAGTTCCGCCAGAACCAAACCAACAAACCATGCGTTTTTTTGTATCCAATTTTAAATGGGTCATGCTCCTTTCCGGGCTATTGACCTGCACCATGTTCCTGGGATTATTCTCACCGGCCGCTTCCCTCAAATCGAATTTCGGCGTGGTACTGGAAGGTGATGTGAACGCTATCATCGTCCGCAATTGGGCCGCACTGATCGGGCTTGTAGGGATCATGCTGATCTACGGAGCATTCAATACAGCAGTAAGACGATTTGTACTCGTAATTGCCGGAACCAGTAAGATCATATTCATAACTCTCGTATTAAGTTCCGGGATAAGCTATTCCGGTCTCGGTGCAGGCACTGCCGTGATTGCTGATTCGGTTATGATTGTCCTGTATATTGCTTATCTCCTGCTTGCACGATCACCCAAAACCATCACCAGTTCTTAAGCGGAAAAATCATTTACTAAATCAACCTGGTCATGATAATCAATATCATTTTCCTGCTTACGTTGCTGAGCTACAGCATCATCGTAAGCCAGGCTTTCATGTATATTCTTTCCTTAAAAAATGTACAATTGAAATTGCAAGCCGACTCCTACACTGAATTACGAAAACTAATTGATACGAGCATGAGAGGCAACTTTAAGTATGTGGTATATGCTGCACTGCTATTTACACCCGCACTGGTTATTGTAACCAGTAAAACTCCCGGCAGCTTAGAATTTATTATGGCCGTCATTGCCTTTGTATCATTAATAGCAGATACCGTACTCACCCTGAAAGGCAACCTGCTCATTAACGATACCATCAACGGCTGGTCGCCCTGTACATGCCCGCCAAATTGGGCGGACTACCGGAAAAAATGGTTTTATATTTTTCAATACCGGCAGCTTGCTACCATAACAGGTTTCCTGTGTTTATTGATCGCTGCTGTTTTTGGGTAAAGACATGAAAGGCAATCAGCACAAAACGTTCCGATGGAATGTCACCATAATTCCCCTTATCAGTTCTACCCATAAAATGCCCTCGGGGACAGCAGGGTACATCTCAAATGCATAATAGCGAACCGAAAGTACAAGAGTGCCGACGCAGCAAAGCTGGTCGGGATGCAGACCAACGCGCCTGCATGCGACGCAACGAAAGCTGATAGTAGTACTGCCGCCCGGTAACAAATAACTTTCTTACCTCCAATAACAAAATGCTACCGGTCATCGGGAACATGTTGGTCCGCGGTTATTCAATTCAGTAAATTGACATTACTTAAAACAACCGGTATGAATGACTCCTCCCATCAACGCCGACGCTTCATTAAAAACTCGGCCTTTGGTTTGTTTGGCATCACCGCATTTGGTTATTCGTCTGCGCAGAATTCCGTTAATAAAATAATTAATACCGGTACGGGTGAACCATTTTTCTACCGCTACCCCAGTATGGATGATAATTTAGTAAGCGGGGTCGTGGGCGCCTCCCATGGAAACTTTCCTAAAGTAAAGGAGCTGGTTGGTAAAAGACCCGAGCTCGCAGGCGCTGCCTGGGACTGGGGTTTTGGTGATTGGGAAACTGCGTTGAACGCCGCTTCGCATGTTGGTCGCCGTGATATTGCCGAATTTTTAATAGCGAATGGAGCAAGGCCTGATATTTTCACCTATGCTATGATGGGTATGTTGAAAAGCGTGCAGGAGATCATTGAAACCGTTCCGGGCATCCAGTCGCATACAGGCCCGCATGGTATTACATTGCTGCAACATGCCAAAAACAGGCTCGAAGACAAGAGCATCACTGAACCAGACAGGGCCAATGTAAATAAAGTGATCAGTTACCTGGAAGGATTGGGAAATGCAGATATGAAACCGAAGAACCTTGAATTGAGCGAAGAGGAAAAGAAAAAATACCTGGGTGAATACCGCTTCGGAGATGGCGAAAACGAGATATTTATTGCAGACCTGCATCGGTTAGGTTTTTTGCAGGTGGCCCGCAAAGGAATATCCGGCCGGAAGTTGAATAAAGTGGATGACAATACATTTTCCCCGTCGGGTGCAGCTTCCGTAAAGATCATTTTTAAAATAAAAGATGATAAGGCAGTTTCCTTTAGCATACATGACCCTGAGCCGCTGGTGACGGCTGTGAGAGTTTAGAAATTTCATTACATTCTTCTACCACTTCTTTCTTGCTTTTTTGTTGGAAACTCTTCGACATCCCGAAGCGTCGGGACGGGGGTAGCCAAAAATCCCGAAGCTTCAGTGTAGAGGTTAGCATTAACACGCACAACCATAAACCTGTCATTGCGAGGCACGAAGCAAAACAGTAAACCATAAACTCTTGCCTTCCCACTCGCCACTCCCCTGCTAACTCCGCAAACAATGTAATTCTTTCCCCAATTTGTGCAAGTTTTTTATAGCATTCCGGAGCGATTATTGTATCAAATTCAGGAACTAAAAAACATTTATCATGACAACAAGTAACAACAGCGCTACAGCGGAAAAAAAAGAAATAGTTGCCATAAAAAGAACATTTGACCTCCCCGTCACCTCGATATGGAAAGCATTTTCCAATCCCGAAAGTTTTAAAAAATGGTGGGGCCCGGAGGGATATACCTGTCCCGATGCCACGATCGATTTTAAAGTGGGTGGCAAATTATTCGCATCCATGCAGGGAGAGGATGGAAAAAAGATCTGGTCAACAGGCACATATAAAGAGATCATAGCGCTGAAAAAAATTGTCGTCAGCGACAACTTTGCCGACAGCAGTGGCAATATAGTATCTGCTTCGGATTACAACATGCCGGGTGAATGGGCGGAAGGCCTTGTAACAATAGAATTGAAAGACGGGGAGGGAAAAACAGAACTCCGGCTCCACCATGAGGGACTGCCTGCTGAAATGATCGACGAGTGCACGAAAGGATGGCAGTCGTCATTTAATAAATTAGAAAGGAGTATGAAATAAACAACCTGTAAACTTATCCGCATTGCGCCATAGCCGGATATCGAAGCCGGTTATGGCGCAATTATTATTAATTACCCCTGGTTTGCATTTAGTAAGTACTTTTAAGAAAAACCAACATGTCAAAAACAAAGATCACCGTTAATAATAACGGGTCATTAAAAGTAGAAGGCGATTTTGAAGTAGTGGATAGGAACGGTGGAGTGTATAATTTACAGGGAAGAGAAATTGTTTCTTTTTGCCGTTGCGGGCTTTCAAAGAATAAGCCTTTCTGCGATGGCTCTCATAATGGGCATTTTGAGCATGAAGCGGTGGCTTTTGATTTACCTCCTAAAAAAATCGTTTAGTTGCTTTACTTTTTTTTCTTGACAAAAAAAAGTAACAAAAAAAGTCAAGCACAAACGAAGCTTCGCCGTTTGTGCGGTCAATGCTCAAATAAATCGGTACTCATAGACTTTAATGCGGGCTGTTGCTGCTTGCTCTTCGTAGAACATGAGGCGCTGGATTTTTCGTCCGGTTGAGCCATCTCACCTGAGGCTTTCTTTTGGCCGAAAAATAGGCGCGGGGAAATGTTGTTTGTACTGTTGCGTAACTCGTGTCACCCGCCTTTACGCAATTGCAGATCAATCCGATTCTTTCTTTTATAAACGACCCAAGAACCCTCCTGAGCCTGTCGAAGGATCGGAGGTTCCCGAGCAGAGCGAAGGAGCTACTCTCGTAGGGAGGCGTTCCTTTAATACGATAATCCCGCAGCTCTTTGCCGGTATTGCTCCGTAGTCAATTGCCGGAGCATAAAATCAGCCAGGTCGGCCCGGGAGATTTTAAGTTTCAGTTTTTTTTCCATTACGGGAAAACCATGTTGATATTTACCGGTGAGTTCACCATTCGTAAAAGCAGCGGGCCTGACAATGGTCCAGTTAAGCCGACTTTGTTGAATGTGTTTTTCCTGGAGTTCATGATCCTTGTAGGCTTCCTTCAGGAACCAGCCGAACATGATATGCTTCCAAAAAAAATTAAGATTAGCCCGGCTGTCTCCCGCACCCAGTGTGGTCTGGCAAATAAACCGGCTGATGCCTGCTTTTTCCATCGCCCCAAGGATATTTTTTGTGCCTGCTGACCGAACAATACCCTTTCTTCCTGCACCCAAAGCACACAATACTGCCTCCTGCTCTTTCATACTATCCACAACCTGTTGCTCCTGCAACACATCTCCTTCCACCACCCTGAGTAGTGGATGTGAAAGCCCGTTTAATTTTCCGCTGTCTCTCGTAAAGGCGGTGACGGTATGCCCGGCCTGCAATGCCTGCTCAACCAGTTGACGGCCTACACTACCTGTAGCGCCAAAGATGATAAGTTTCATAAAAAATAATTTTCGCTAAACTAAGTGGATAACAGCGTCGCGGATAGTGCAAAACAGCCGTCTGCTGATCCGCGGGGGTAAGTGAACAAAAGTTGCCGGTGAATGGAGTAACCCAAATTTGATTGCGGACCCGCAATAGTTGGGGGATCGAAAAAATAGATAGTATTGGGTAGACCGGGCTGCTGAAATGATTACAATACCATCTCCCAATTCCCATCCCTATTAATAAAATAAGAAAATCCATTGCTCATCACCCAGGTGTCGACATCCTTCTTTTTTTCCGTCTGTTTTAAAAAGATCGGCCTGCCGTTATTCTCCACCTGCAGGTATTTTAACAGGGCAGACAATGTCGGCTCGATCTGGTGAAGCAAACCGTTGTCATCATTCTCTTTTACAAATGCCTGGCTCATGGGATTGTTTGATAAAAGGCTGCAAATACTATTCCGGATTATCAGCTAGAAGAGGATAGCTCATAACTCGTAACTCATAACTTATACCTCATCCCTTATCCCTTATCACTCTTCCTCTTTGCCGCCCTGAAATAATCGATCTTCCTGTTCCGGTTAAATCTTATTTCTATCCGCTCATACCCAAACGTTGTACCATCCAGGTATTCCTTTCCCATAATAATGGCCGTAGTAATACCGGCTTTCGTGGTGAGTTGTACCGGCATTGTTATCTCAAACTTATTCTTTGGATGCGCTTTGAAGAAAGCTCTGTCAAGACGGGTGATAGTTTGTTTGGGAACGTTTCGCAAATATTTCATATACACTTTCACCGTATCGGCAAAATACTGTTCCGCCGAATCTGCCTTGCCTTCATTTCGCAGGCGGAATAGTTCCTGCACTATTCGTAGTTCGGGACTTTCCTGCACAGGTTCCCCTGGCGAAGCAGCGCCAACACAAGAGAAGAGTATATACAGTATAAACGTCATATCAAATCAATCAGTGAAACAAAGGACAAAATTAATCATTCTTATTTTAGTCCTTACTATTAACCTGGCTTGTCAAATGACCAATTATCATAATTCGTATTGAGTAATTACTAACTGATCGGGTGTAACAACCCATTTATTGTCATTACTAAAGCCTATGTTACACCTGTACCGGTATTTTTTCCACCATCATTCACTAAAACAAACAAATGAAAAAAATCAGTTCAATTTTTATTGCAACAAGCCTCCTTCTGCTTTCCATTTCTGTTAATGCCCAACCTGGTTCGGTGCCGGTTGAAAAGATCCAGAAGTTGCTGGACAAAGCGGCGGGACAAAAATTCATGAGTATCATGGGCAATGATCAAAAGCTCACCAAACAGGTCATTACCACAGACACCTACACCATTTCCTATACCGAATTAGGAAAATACGGCAGCAAATGGGTACAGCAAACCATCAATATTAAATGGGGAAGTGGATTTAATCACTTTTCCACGACAGAAAACAGCAACAGTAAACTGACACGATTTGTGTTTCAGTTCAAGGATGATATGAAATTTGATATGCATGTGGAAGGTAAAACAGACGATGATTTGTCCAAGACAACCCAGCTGGAATTTTATGTCCTGACAAAAGATGCTGAAGAAATGAGCACCCTGATCAAAGACAAGTAAGTTCCTGACATAATTTCAGGATCAAACCCGGTGTCATTTGCGCCGGGTTTTTTATGCACCGCCTTTCTTTCCGGAATCTTTTATCTTTACCTCTCAAATCGCTCCCATGAAACAAATGATATCCTGCATACTGATCACGGTGATAGTATTTTCCTGCACAAACAAAGAAGATTCCCTGCCTCACGTCAGCAATTGCGACGGTTTGGTAACGGATACAGCCGGTACAGGTGATAATGGCCGCATCTATATGCCCAATGGCTTTACGCCAAATGGGGACGGGCTGAATGACCGGTCAAAGCCCACCACACAAAATATCGCATCGTTTACATTCACTATCTACGACGAATACGACAGGATCGTGTTCACTACTACTCAGTCCGGAATCGGTTGGGAGCCAACTTCGGTGCCCGGTGTTGCGATCCGGTATTTTTACAAGATACAGGCGGTCACTAACTCCGGCCGGAATATCGGCAAATGCGGTGAGGTCTACCTGATGACCTGCTACCCTGCCGGCACCCCGCACAGTAATTTTTATTTTGAAGACCAGCTGACAGCGTTTGGATTCACTGGAGTGACAGCTGAGACGCTGGGAAATTGTCCCTGATCCCCTGTACCGGATCGCCTGCCCGGAATCATGTATTCTCCTGTGCAGCTACAACAAGGCTATTCAACAAAAAACTAACAAATAGTAAAACAACAAATGCGGGTCGTGGCCGTTCTCATATTTCTATTTTAAGGTGGAACTGCAATCTATCTCCTTAAAACCACAACCATCCAACTATAAAATGAAGCAACTTTCCTATTTGTCGCTGCTCTTGCTATTAACAGCCTGCAAGCATTCATCCAAACAAGCACCGGGCAATACCGGTATCGATCACAGTATCGACTACAAAGCCTCCACTTACCGGTTCTTTATGGGCCAGACGATCGATTCCATCGAAAAAACGGTGGACATGGCACATAATTATCTCGCGGATGATGGAATGGTCAATGATACAGGTATCACACATTATATGACTGTAATGGAGGAATTGATCAAGCTGGAGGAGGACAATGAATGTCTCCCTGCTTTATTCATAACAACCGATAAAAAGGAATTAACGGAGTTTCGTTGCTCGATCATTTTTACACCGGCTTCGCGGGACAGCGCTGGTCTTGTAGCTTTCTTCTCGAAGATCGCACTGTTGTTCAATCATCTGGCGATAGAAGAAAACAAGAAAAAACTTGCTACCCGCCACCGGCTCGATATACCCAATGCTATTTATAGCGAACAGTTTAGCATTGATACCACGGGAAGAACGACCGATGCGCTTTTTATCTACGAGAAAAAACGAAGCACCAGGTAGAGTCGTCAGAGTACTTCGGTCTCTCCCATGATGATCACAATGATCAGCACGAAGATGGCCAATATCATCCATGCTCTCCACCGGGATCGCCTGCTATAGGAATGACTGGTCATATTTTTGTGATAGCCTGGATAAGAGAATAACTGATGAAGAGTACTATGCCGAGGAGTAATGTAACCACGACTACCTGGAATGGCACCGGCCGGTCTTTGGTGGCCAGATCTGTTTCGAGCAGGCTCTTTGCTTTTACGGACAGCGTCTGGAATATCTTTTTCATTGCATTATATTGAAGCATTCTACTGCTAACAACTTTTAGGCCGCAATAGCAAACATACCAGTTCCCCATGCTAAAAGCGCAGGCCAGCATTATTAAAATATTAAAGAAGTTTAATTGGCCTGGAATGGGCAAAATACTCCCCGTTTTTAAATTAATTATCTTAGCATTCTTACTGTCAAAATCATAACATGAATTTCACATTAGAAAAATCATTGCAGGTATTGGAACGGACGCCGGCTGTACTTGAAAACCTGTTACAAGGGATTTCAGCAGACTGGACAACGGCCAATGAGGGCGAAGACACCTGGAGCGCCTACGACATCATCGGGCATTATATCCATGGTGAAAAGACGGACTGGGTGCCGCGGATGGAGATCATCCTGTCAGAAGGCAGCGATAAACATTTCATTCCTTTCGATCGCTTTGCGCAGTTTCGGGACAGCGGGGGGAAGTCATTGTCCGCATTGCTGGAAGAATTCAATATTTTGCGGAGGAAGAATATCGAGTCACTCCGCTTAAAAAATTTGACGGAACAAGATCTCGCTAAAAAAGGCATCCACCCCAAATTCGGGGAAGTGACTCTCTCCAGCTGCTGGCCGCCTGGGTAGTGCATGACCTGAACCATATCGGGCAGGTATCCCGGGTAATGGCCAAACATTATAAAGAAGAGGTGGGTCCGTGGACGGAATATTTAAGGATATTACAATGGTGAACGGGTGTCTGACGTCTCTCGAAGAGAACGTCTGACACATAACAGCACATTTGACCCATGGCTTCTCAAAAAAATATCATCGACTGTTATAATAAAACAGCAACCGGTTATGCAGATAAATTCATCCACGAGCTGGAACACAAACATCTTGACCGGATCCTGTTAAAAGCCTTCGCTTCCGAAAACCAGGGCAAAGAAAAACTGATCGACCTCGGTTGCGGACCGGGACAAAGCACCAATTACCTGGTCGGTTGTGGTGTAAAAGATATTCTGGGGGTTGATATTTCACCCGGAATGATAAAGGTGGCAAAGAATATTTACCCGCAGCTGGCTTTTGAAACAGCTGATATGCTGAAACTCCAATACCCGGATCGCAGTTTCGGCTCGGCCATTGCTTTTTATTCCATTGTACATTTTGACAATGATCAATTGTATACCGCATTCAAAGAGATAAGGAGAGTTTTGAAACCTGGGGGGCAGTTCCTGTTTTCCTACCATATCGGAAATACGCTGCTTCACCTGGATGAGTTCCTGGAGCAACAGGTCGATATCGACTTCTGTTTTTTCGAACCAACGAAGATCGTGGCATTGTTGGCCACTAATGGTTTTGATATCCTGGATGCGGTTGAAAGAGAACCGTATGCGGAAGAGTACCCAAGCAGGAGAGCTTATACATGGGTAAAGGCATGTTGACATTGCCGTAATGTTCACCAGCAAAGCACAAATCGTTCCGATGGAACGAGAGCTCATTTCTTCTTACCGTCTACCCATAAAATGTCCCTACGGGCACAACCGAGAAATGATCTGCATGAATGCCTGCACTCCTTTCAATGGAAAAACAACCCCATCAGGAAAAGCCAATTGTTGCCCTCATCAAAGCACTTCGGACAAAGATTTGTGTTCCAGCGGAACACCTTATGGGTAGCAACGTCAATCGTTCATTAACCGGCGTTCCGTAGGAACGCTTTATGCCTGCTGCCCCAACATTATTCCGGTTCCTTAAAAATATATTGCCGGTCGTATTCAATTTCAAATTCCTTTAATATCCGCTCATATTCATCCAGAAACCTCTCTTTTTTATGGTGAACCTCCTGGTTCTGGATATACCGGATCACATTCGGAACATCGCTTTTTGAATAAGAAAAGGCCCCAAACCCCTCCTGCCATGCAAAAGGATGAGGACAAAAATTTTTCCCTTTGATCCATTTACTGGTTTCAGTTTTCACATTTTTAATTAGCGATGAAACGGCCTGGCTTGGCCTCATACCAATCAAAATATGTGTATGGTCTGCCATACTGTTTATCTGAAGCATTTTGTGGCCGTTTTCCTGGAATATACCGGTCATGTATTTATGCATTTCGTCCTTCCATATTTCCTGGATCAGGGCTGCCCTGTATCTGACAGCAAATACAAATTGGAGATGCATCTGGGTGTATGTGTTTGGCATAAAATAAGATTATAACTGTCGCCAAACCTACGGAACCCTTTATTCAATTATCGGAGGATATCAACAGCAAATTCATAGAAAAAAACGATTTTTCACCGTGAATTTATACGGCTCCGCTCAGGTATTTTGCCTAAATTAAATCCGGGAGCTTTGAACATAGGAACAACGATCTTTTTTACCGGCTCACGATCCCGGTTTTCATTACGTACGCCATCGAATAAATTATTTATTGCACCTTTGTCTTCCAAATTTTTAACATGGGCAAACTCCACGATTCCATCAAACCTGCACACAAAGAATTTATCGAAAAGCAACATATCTTTTTCGTCAGCACCGCACCCCTCAGCGCAGAGGGAAGGGTAAACCTTTCACCGAAGGGACTGGATTGTTTCCGGGTGTTGTCGGAAAACAAAGTGGGTTATATGGACCTTATCAGCAGCGGGAATGAAACATCGGCACATACACTCGAGAACGGGCGTATCACGATCATGTTCTGTTCTTTTGAAGGAGCACCGAATATATTGCGGCTGTATGGCAAAGGTTTCACCGTATTACCCGGAACCGATGAGTGGAATGAATATTCGCCCCATTTTAAGATCTATCCCAGTACCCGGCAACTGATCATCGCGGAGATCGACCTGGTACAAACCTCCTGTGGCTTTGGTGTTCCCTTGTATACCTACACTGGAGAAAGGGATATTCATTTTGAATGGGCAGAGAAAAAAGGTGCCGATGGCCTGCATGAATATATACAGCAGAATAACCTGAAAAGCCTGGATGGGCTGCCTACTTCTCTTGATCTGCAGCAACCGATATGAGCCGCCAGGAAAATTTGGCCCCAGATGAATTCAAATGACGCAGATTCTTTCCCTGCGGAAAAAAATAGGTTAGCCACGAATAGCAAGAAATTATTTGTATTCAATTGTATTTTTAGTGCGATTAGTGGCATTCGTGGCAAAAAAAATATTCCAGACCCGCCCCGACAATTCGGTAAATTTGCCCCGTGATTCGCCGCTCCATAGAAATCATCAGCAGCAGTTTTAAAATGGCCCTGCAGGAATTGTGGAAGAATAAACTCCGCACTTTCCTCTCGTTGTTTGGCATCACCATCGGTATCTTTTGCATTATCGGCGTACTCGCTACCGTAAACAGTCTTGAACGGAATATCCAGAATGAAGTAAAGACCCTGGGCACCAATACCATCTATGTCGACAAATGGGATTATAGCGCCGGCGGAGGCCCCGATTTTCCCTGGTGGCGATATGTCAACCGTCCCTCGCCCGGTTTTGATGAAATGCAGCAGATCATGGAACGAACGCCGGGTGCCAAATATGTTGCGTTTAAAATTGAGACCCCGGCCAATATCGATTACGGTGATAACAGTTTGTCCGGTGTAAGTCTTTATGGCGTAAGCGAACAGTTCAAAGAGATACAACCGATAGAGGTGCAGAACGGCCGGTATATCTCCGATGCCGAATTCTCCCAGGGCAGCAATGTACTCGTTATCGGCAATGAAGTAGCCGAAAAATTATTCGGCAGTCCCGAAATAGCGGTAGGAAAAGAGATCACCACCAAGGGAAAAAAAATGCGGGTGATCGGGGTGATCAAAAAACAGGGCAAGACCATGATCGGTGGCTGGGCTTTCGATCAGAACGTGGTATTGCCCTATCGTTTTGCCAAAGGAGTGATGGATGAAAAAAAAGCTGACCCGCTGATAATGGTACAGGGAAAAGATGACCTGAACAGCAAGGCGCTGAAAGATGAACTGACCGGAACAATGCGGAGTATCCGCAAACTTACGCCGACCAAGGAAGACGACTTCACATTAAACGATATCAATGATTTCAGCGATGCCATCAGTGACGCTTTTGTTGGATTGAATATAGGCGGTTGGGCCATTGCGGCGCTTTCATTGATCGTAGGGATGTTTGGCGTGGCCAATATCATGTTTGTTTCGGTAAGAGAACGCACCAGCCAGATCGGTTTGAAAAAAGCTATCGGTGCCAAACGAAGAGTCATACTCGCGGAGTTCCTGCTTGAATCCGCTTTTCTTTGTGTGATCGGTGGATTGATCGGGCTCACCCTGGTTTTCCTGCTGACCCAGATATTGTCCAAAGTACTCAACTTCCCCGTATTTATTTCCACCAGCTATATGATTTTGGCGATCGGGATCTGTATCATCGTGGGTGTGCTGGCCGGTTTTATTCCTGCATTGCAGGCGGCGAAAATGGACCCGGTGGTGGCGATTAGGAGTAAATAATGTGGGAATATGGAAATGTGAGAATGTGGAAATGCAATTATACATAGAATCTATATGGCTTTGATCCTCGCTATCGAATCAAGTTGTGATGAAACTTCCGCTGCTATTTGCAGGGATGGAAAGATATTGTCCAATTTCACCGCGAATCAAACCGTGCATGAAAGTTATGGAGGTGTGGTACCCGAACTGGCATCGAGGGCGCATATGGAGAATATTGTTCCGGTAGTGGATACCGCATTAAAGAAAGCGGGTTGTACAATAAAAGATATCGATGCAATCGCCTTTACACAGGCCCCGGGGCTGATCGGCTCACTGCTGGTCGGTGGAGAGTTTGCCAAATCATTGTCGCTGGCCCTGGATAAACCATTGATCGCGGTACACCATATGCAGGCACATGTACTGGCTAATTTAATAGACGATCCAAAACCTCATTTCCCTTTTTTATCCCTGACCGTAAGTGGCGGTCATACCCAGATCGTATTGTGTGATTCGCCCACCCGGATGAAAGTGATCGGTGAAACCATTGATGATGCAGCCGGTGAAGCCTTTGACAAAAGCGCCAAACTATTGGGGCTGCCATATCCGGGCGGACCGTTGATAGATAAATATGCGGCTAAC
>JANOHQ010000302.1:0-6114 GCA_031406595.1 Chitinophagaceae bacterium | reverse complement strand
CGCCCTTGTCATTGACCGCAAAGCCTTTTAATGATTCGTTGATATCAGGCCCCAGCACTTTTAATCCCATCCGTTTACACTCTTCCATAAAGAAAGTGATCTTGTCGATACTGCCGGCGTTGTTCAATACGGCCGACATATATTCGGCAGGGTAGTGGGCTTTTAAATAGGCTGTCTGGTACGCTACGTAAGCATAACAGGTGGAGTGCGATTTATTGAAAGCGTATTGCGCAAATGCTTCCCAGTCGGTCCATATTTTTTCTAAACGTTCAGCAGGTAATAATTTTTCGGTAGCCCCGGCGATGAACTGTGCTTTCATTTTATCCAGCACCGATTTCTGCTTTTTACCCATCGCTTTCCGCAATACATCCGCATCGCCTTTGCTGAAACCGGCAAGCTTTTGTGCCAGCAACATCACCTGTTCCTGGTAAACGGTGATCCCATAGGTCTCCTGCAGGTATTCTTCCATCTCCGGAAGGTCATAGGTAATAGCTTCGCGTCCATGCTTCCGTTCAATATAGTTAGGGATATAGGCCATGGGGCCCGGTCGGTACAATGCGTTCATCGCGATCAGGTCGCCGAACTTATCAGGTTTTAATTCCCGCAAATATTTTTGCATCCCGGCACTTTCAAACTGGAATGTGCCGATGGTAGAACCATGCTGGTAGAGCTCAAATGTTTTTTTGTCGTCCAGCGGGATCGTATCGATATCAATATCCATATCATGGATATGTTTGATCAGCGCCAGTGCATTCTTAAGAATGGTCAATGTCTTTAATCCCAAAAAGTCCATTTTCAGGATACCCGTCTCTTCGATCACATTTCCTTCGATCTGTGTAAGCCAAAGCGAAGATTCCTTCGACGTGGCAACAGGGATCAGTTCGGTAAGATCCTGCGGGGCGATGATGATACCGGCGGCGTGAATACCGGTATTCCGTACGGAACCTTCCAGTCTTTCCGCTTCATGCAATACACGGCTCAGGATGCTGTCCTTCTCTTTATAGATCTCGCGGAGTTTTTTTACGTTCTCCATATCATCGCTGCCCATGCCTTCTTTTTCCTCCAGCGATTTCTCTCCGTCCTTTATTTTCATCGGGGCGTGCAAGCAGCGCCGGAGTTCTGTACCCGGGCGATCGGGAACGAGTTTAGTCAATGCCCTGCTTTCCGGCAATGGCAGGTCCATTACCCTGGCTACATCGGCGATACTTGATTTGGCAGCCATGGTACCATAGGTGATGATCTGTGCCACCTGGTTCTTACCATATTTCTCCACCACGTAGTCGATCACTTTCTGCCTTCCTTCATCATCAAAATCTGTGTCAATATCCGGCATGGATTTACGATCGGGATTCAGGAATCGTTCGAATAGTAAATTGTATTTGATCGGGTCAATATTGGTGATGCCAATGCAATATGCCACTACCGAACCGGCAGCCGAACCACGACCGGGTCCGATGAATACCCCTTGCTCTCTGCCGGCCCTGATAAAATCACTTACGATAAGGAAGTAGCCGGCAAAACCCATCATACGGATGGTGAAGAGTTCGAATTCCAGCCTTTCTTTTATCTCATCCGTTAATTCGGTATAGCGCTTAGCAGCACCCTCATAGGTCAGGTGTTTCAGGTATTCCCACTGGTTCTGCGATTGTGCCGAGACCATGAACTTGCCGACCTTTTCTTCTTTGGTATGCAGCTCAAATCTTTTTTCGATCGGGAAATTGGGCAATAAGATATCGCGGGTCAGGTTCAGCAGCTCAACCTTATCAACGATCTCGTTGGTATTGTCGATCGCCTCGGGCAGATCATGAAAGACTTTGCTCATTTCCTCCGTGGTCTTGAAATAGAACTGGTCGTTGGGAAAAGCAAAGCGTTTGGTTTTTGACTGTATATCATCGTCGGTAAACTCTGTGTTTTTTTCGGTAGCAAATTTTTCACCTGTATTGATGCAAAGCAAAATATCATGCGCATTGTAATCTTCCAGGTCCACATAGTGTGAATCATTACTGGCAATGATCTTTACATTATATTTCTTAGCCAGCCTGACCAGCACCTGGTTTACTTTATCCTGTTCGGCCATACCATGCCGCTGCAATTCCACATAATAATCTTCCTGGAAAACATTCAGCCACCATTTGAATTCATTTTCGCCTTCCTCTTCTCCTTTTTTCAAAATGGCCTGTGGCACAGAGGCACCGAGACAGCAGGTAGTTGCGATCAAACCCTCATGGTAACGCAGGATCAGTTCCTTATCGATACGCGGGTATTTGCTGTACATCCCCTCGATATAACCCAGTGAAGTGAGTTTGATGAGGTTCTTATAACCCTGTTCATTCTTCGCCAGCAGGATCTGGTGCTGTCGTTTATCTTTTAGTTCTTTGGTAAATGTTTTGATATGACGGTTCTCGGTGATATAAAATTCACAACCTACAACCGGTTTTACTTTTACTTTCCCGTTCTCATCCTTGTTCTTGTAAGCTTCCGCCACAAATTCAAATACACCAAACATATTCCCGTGATCGCTGATGGCCAGCGCCGGCATTCCGTCTTTGATCGCTTTTTTATAGAGATTGGGTATGGATGCGGCTCCGTCGAGGAGAGAGAATTGAGTATGGACGTGGAGGTGAGAGAATTTCATTTTAGTTAACTCCTTATTGGAATAAGGAACAAAAAACAAAAAATAAGTAATAAGGAAGTGATGTTACATTGCATCTTTACTTCCGCATTCCTTATTCTTTATTTTGTATTTCTTATTTACTGTCAATCTTTTTTCTTAAACGAATAGATACTAATCGATCCGCTACTATAACTGCACACCCAGGCTTCCAGCGTTTTGTCATTCTCAAAAATATCCACACCTACCGGGCGGCCGCCGCAGGGCAAAGATGCCACTTTCTCAAAGCTGTCGGCATTGATCTTATACACATCCAGGTAGTCACTGCTATAGCAGGTAACAAAGATGAACTTGTGATTTTTTGATAATACGATGGTCCGCGGTTGGGCATGGGTTTTAGTAGTAAAAAGTTGTTGACCAGTCTCCGTATCGATACAGGCAATGGTTCCCAAACTATTATAGGATACGAACAAATGCCCGCTGGTATCCATTACGATATGCCGGGGACTGCTCCAGACATTCATGATACTCTCGCTTTTCCAGGTCTTGTTATCCACCACGTTCAGGCTGGCGCCTCCCATGATGGCGATATAGGACTTATTATTTTTATCATCCACCGCAACGCCCCTTGGAATGGCTGATACAGGAATGGTGCTGATGACCTTCCCATATGGATAATTATTCTCATCCATCTCCAGTACACTTGTATTTCTCGAATGCCAGTTACTGACAAGCAGGTATTTACTGTCGGCTGTTCTTGAAATTACTTTGGGTGTTTTCCCCGTCTCGATCAGTGGCACGCGGAAAGAGTCTTTCTTTTCCTGTCCCGGATAAATAACAGTAACCGGTATTGTTTTTTGTTCCGGGGTGCTCAAGGCTTTTTTGTTTGAAAAATCGTCGACCCAGATCGGTACGATGCCTTCTGCGTTGTGAAGAGAAACCCATAATATTTTATCGTCATGGCTGAAACAGGCTTCTACCGGTTTTTCCTGGAAGGAATTGATGGGCCGGCTTTTATTATAGTCCCAACCCATACCCCTGGTAGGGGTGAACTTGAATTCACGTGTCAATTTCCGGCTGGCCTGGTCAAATTCGTATACACTCATGCCTTCAAGGTTCATGGCATACAGCTTCGAGCCGGTGGAATTGAAAATGACCGATTTGGTTCCTCCAGCGGCCGTCAAAATCTCCTTGCCTTCATAGGTTAGCTTATCGTAATATTTCGGGGTCCTGGGCGGTGGCGGCACGGTGTCCTTTTTGACATGCACGGTAAGCGACAAAGTATCCGGGAGAGCTTTTTTACTGTTGCCAGAACTCTGACAGCCCGTAGCCAGGAAAAATAAGCTAAGAAAGGATAAGAGTGTTTGCATGGTTCGAAACTGTGTTGGTGTTAAAAATGGCCCTGTAAATTAGTAGATTTCCCCTAATATCTAATCGCTGTTAACAATTATAAATCACTTTGTTACAGTGTTTTAACCATATGGCAATATCGGGCGGGCAAATTCGTTTACACTTTGTGGCTTTTTTTGGACATTTACGGCTATTTTTGTCCGCTTCCCAAAAGGAAGACTCTGGCCGATGAAAGGCAGAGGGTCCATGAGAAACCCCATGAAATCATCCTAAAAAGAAAGACGTAATGGTTAAGCAGTTATTACCAGCATTAGCTTTTCTTATTGTACTGAGCAGTTGCTCAACATTTAAGCCTCTGAATTTTACCAGCAACAGGCAGGTGAATTCTGTACAACCTCCTGCATCCTCCAAAGGAGTCTCTTTGGACCAGGCCAGATTCATTGAAGATATTTCGGTCACCCCACAAATTACTGCTGATAGAACAACGGCTGTTAAACCTGAAAGCCAGGTTGTTAAGTCAAGTTCCCGTGGTTTGGATATACCCGAAGCTCCCGCTAAAAAGATCGGGAACGACGATTTGTCAAGGATATTGGCCAGTCGGGGCAGCGCTGCTGTGGAAGCCGCTTCTTCGGTACAATTGAAATATGCCGTGCTGATGAACACAGAAGTGGAGTCATTACCCAGTAAGGAACTGCTGGAAAGTGTTGACGAATGGTATGGTGTTCGTTACCGTACGGGTGGTAATACCAAAACTGGTGTGGATTGCTCCGGTTTTACTGTGGCTGTATATGCCGCAGTTTACGGGTTTGCCTTACCCCGGGTTTCCAGGGAGCAATACCGGACTGCGAGAAAGATATCAACTACCGAATTGCAGGAAGGCGATCTTGTTTTCTTCAATACCAATGGCAGGGGTGTATCACATGTGGGTGTGTACCTCGGCAATAATAAATTCATCCACGCTTCTGTCTCCAGGGGTATAATGGTGAATGGTCTTTTCGAGCCTTATTATCTCAAACGTTATGTTGGCGCGGGAAGATTCGACGCCAAGCAAATGGTGTCTGCCAGTAATTAATCTGCATTGGGAAATTGGCTCTTTGGTAAGCTTTCCTCCAGATATCAGTCTCTCTTATATTCAAATTGAAATGAGTGCTTAGGGCGATTTCGAAATTTCACAATTCCAGATTTCCCAAATTACTTCCATCCCATTCTTCTTTTAATGGTCTGCAACACCGGTTGAATATCGGGAGACAATTTCAACCCAATAACCCCGGTTATATAGAGCAGGATGAATGTTACGCTGCGAAGAACCAGCGCGGTAAAGCCATGCATATCCTTAAAGGCGAGATAGCAAATGCCATAGCAGGCGGCTGCCAGCAATATGGTATACAGTGATTGTATGGTAAAAGGAAACAGTTTGAATTTTTTCCAAAGAAATACCACGCGGATGCTGTTGTAAACAGTGCCGGAGATCAATGTAGCAATGGCCGGGCCGATCAATCCATATTCTTTGGTAAGCAAGTAGGAGAGCGGTAACATGAAAAGCAATAGCACCATGCCGCTGATCAGCTCAAATTTCCAGTATGTAGAAGTGCCGATGATCTGTGCATTGACGCCGGTACCCATATCAATGACCGTGGCAATACCCAATAGAAAGAATATCCAGGCCCCATCGAGATAAGTGGACTTTACCCCAAAGGTGATAATACCGTCTGAAAAATTCAGCCAGATCAATAAAAAAATAGCACAGGCAAAAATGAGCAGGTTGATGGAAGAGCGCTGGTATATTTTTTGTATTAGCCCTTTATTTTTATCCTTCCATGCTTTGGATAAATGCGAGACTGCCGCTGAGACAATACCCCGGTGCGGCGCTACGATAATACTGGTAATAAGAGTGGCTAATCCAAAAATACCTGCCTTGGCGGCGCCATCATCCAGTAGCGATGCAATGACGATAGTATCAAACACTTTTGAAATAGTGAAGATCAGCATACCGCCATACACAAACGAACAAAGCACCAGTATCTTTTTTAAAAACCTCCGCGTTACTTTGCTTATTTTAAAAGTGAAATGGATTTTCTTCGTAAAAACCAGGTAGGCGAATATGCTGATAGCAATACCGGGGTAAGTAAAGGCAAAGAGCTTAATAAAAAGTC
>JANOHQ010000288.1:0-23039 GCA_031406595.1 Chitinophagaceae bacterium | reverse complement strand
AAATTTAATTATGAAATAAAAGTAAATGAGGGGGTAAACGCAGAAACAACTGAAGTTCCCTCCATGCTTTTTCAGCCATATATTGAGAATGCAATATGGCATGGCCTGCTGCACAAAGAAGAAAAAGGGAACCTGCTGATTGATTTTTCGAAGAATACAGAGAGTGAGTTGGTGGTAACGATACAGGATGATGGCATTGGCAGGGAAAAGGCTGCCGAACTAAAAAGCAAGCAGGTATTAAAAAGGAAAAGTTATGGTATGCAGATAACAGAAGACAGGATAGGGATTATTAACAGGATCCAGAATATTAATGCTACCTGTACTATTGAAGATGTAAAAGACAGTAGGGGAAATATTGCCGGAACCAAAGTGGTACTCACTATTCCGGTTAAACCTTTAAATAAATAAGCCGTGTTAACAGCAGTAATTATTGACGATGAGAAAAATGCCCTGGATGTGCTGGATATGCAACTGAACCAGTTTTGTAAAGAAGTGAGTATTGTTGCTAAATGCGAAAGTGGCGAAAAAGGTATTACTGCCATAAAAAAAAACAACCCGGATCTGGTTTTTCTTGATATTGAAATGCCCCACAAAAATGGCTTTGATGTATTGAAAGAAACCAGCCAGTTTAATTATGATGTAATTTTTACCACAGCCTATGACCAGTTTGCAATCAAAGCATTTAAGTTTTCAGCAATTGATTACCTGTTAAAGCCGATAGATATACTGGAGTTGCAGGCTGCAGTGGAAAAAGTAAAAAATAAAAAAGGCAGCACCAGCCTGGAAGAAAAATTAAAAACATTGCTAAACCAGTTGCAGCCCCCTTCGGCAGTAAAGCAGCAAATAATAGCACTACCCATTGGCGATGGCATGCAATTTATGCAGCCTGACGATATTTTGCGCTGTGAAAGCGATAGTAATTACACTCATATTTTTTTAACCAGCGGAAAAAAAATTACTACCGCTAAAACACTGAAGGATGTAGAAGAAAACCTGGTGGGATTAGATTTTTATCGCATTCATCAGAGCCATTTGGTAAATATGCACCACATCAGCAAAGTGGTGCGGGGTGATGGTGGCTATGTGGTAATGGACGATGGTACCAATCTGACCATCAGCAGGAATAAGAAAGAGGCATTTATGGACAGTTTTCGTAAGATATAAATTGTTGCATACTCAGAATTTCCGCCTGATACTCAATTTCCCTTTACAGCACCGGTCATAACATGGATTTTTATGATGAAAAAATCATAGGTTATGAAAAAAGTAATTTTTCTTTTTGTTATGCTAAACGTGGTGAAGCAGCTTTCGGCACAAAATGTAGGCATTGGTATTACCACACCGCATGCAAGTGCACAATTGGATGTTACCAGCACAAATAAAGGCGTTTTAATTCCACGGCTTACCGCCACACAAAGAACAGGAATTACTCTTCCGGTTACAGGGCTACTGGTATATGATACTGATTCTTCTTCGTTTGCTTATTACAACAACAGTACCTGGGTTTTTATAAAAGGAAACAACAATAGTGCAGGCGACTGGAACTTAACAGGCAACAGCGGTACAAATCCTGCAAACAATTTTATTGGTACTACCGATAATAACCCTTTAAAATTCCGGGCTGATAATATTGCTTTTGGCGAATTAAATCCTGTAACTAACAATATTGTCTTCGGAAACAATGCTTTGTCAAATGCTATCCCCGGAATTAATAATATTGCCATTGGAAAAAACGCCATGCAAAACAACAATGCGGGCCAATACCAAATTGCTATTGGCGATAGTGCATTGATAAATCAGCAACTAAATTTATCTGGTTACTATAATAATATCGCCATTGGCAGCAAGTCATTAGCTTCAAATACCACAGGGTACGCTAACGTATCGGCAGGGTATAATTCAATGAAAGAAAATACTACGGGCGCTGAGAATGTGGCAATGGGTTATCTTACGCTGACATCGAATAATGGCGATTATAATACAGCAGTTGGAAATCAGTCATTACAATTTAATACGACCGGGTCTGCCAACACTGCATTAGGGCATATTGCTTTGTACAGGAATACAACTGGTAAAGGCAATACTGCTATTGGTGATTCTGCTTTAACGGAAAATGTAACGGGCGAATATAATGTGGCACTTGGTTTTGGGGCATTGAAAAGAAATACCGACCGCAGCAATTTGGTGGCCATTGGCGACAGCGCTTTGTATAACAATGGTGTTGGAGCAACACTTATTACGCATGCAATGACAAACACGGGGGTTGGTAGCAAAGCTTTATACAGTAATACCATCGGTGATGGAAATACTGCAACCGGCTTTCAAGCATTGTATTCAAACACCACAGGCGGCGGCAATATAGCGTTTGGCAACATCGCTCTATTTTCAAATACCACAGGAAGAGGAAATGCAGCGGGTGGCGAAAGGGCTTTAACAGCAAACACAACAGGGGATTTCAACACGGCGTATGGGGTGGATATTTTAAGGAATAATACAACGGGAGGAGGAAATTCTGCTTTGGGAGTTTCTGCTTTAAGTTTAAATACTACGGGTAGTTTTAATACTGCTATTGGATATTTTTCGGATGTAACTGCGAATAATCTTTCCAATGCAACAGCAATAGGAGCCAATAGCGTAGTATCTCAAAGTAATTCTTTAGTGCTTGGTAATAATGCCAATGTTGGTATTGGCACATCATCTCCCAATAGCAAATTAGATGTCAGTGGTAATTTTTCATCTGCCGATCCGTTGGTAAAAATTACACAATTCGGAACAGCACCAGCATTGAAGATTGCTACTTCAACCAGTACTGGTTTGGAATTAGAAAATAGTGTTATTAAAGTAAGCGGGATAAACAAATCTATCTTTCAGATTACCGCCCCAAGTCCATTAACAACTACCATAGCTATCCCTAATACCTATGCGAATAGCCCGACAGATATAATATTTGTTACTCACAATGGAACAGGATCAACCTTGCCATCTCCTGTTTATGTCAGGTATATTATTGGCACCTGGTATGTAATAATGGAAAGTGGTGCTAGTTTTCCGTCTGGTGAACAAATTAATGTGCTGGTGATAAAACAATAAGAATTTATTTCAATATTAGTTTCTTGGAGTTGATGTGAAACCACATCGACTTTTTTATTCTTCTTTGCCTCCCTTATCCCCTACAAAATATTGCTCTTTGTTTTTAAACAGCACATTAAAAGTGGTTAGGGAGCCATAGCATCGGGTAATATATTGCTGGATATTCACTTTTTCCTCATCACTCAGAGTTTTGTTACTGTTGATATTCTGTTCCAGCACCCGCAGCCGGTCCCGCAGCATCACGATCTTATGAAAGAAATCTTCCACCGGGATCTCTTTTGGTTTTAATGTCTTATCGGCTGGTTGTAATAACATCATCCCTTTTATCCATTTATCACCCAGCGGTACGTTTTCAGTGATGCCGCCCCACATTTTCAATATTTTCAGTAGTGAACGTTCCGTTTCACTTTGTGTTATCACTTCCACCGATACATTTTCCGGGATGATCTCTTCAAGAGCGGTATCTGTTTTATCTATTTCTTTTACGCCGGTATTGATAAAAGAGACCAGGTAGGTCGCATATTTAACACCCACGATCACGCCCGGCCCATGCTGGGTATGCTGTAACCGTGTGCCGATACCAAGAGTTGTTTGGTCCATTGCTGCAAATTTTAAATTGTACTTAAAATTAAGAAAAGGCTGAATACCCGGGACTTCTTCATTCGAGGTGGTACTCGGAGCATAAAAAACTCCCAGAAGAAGCGGCTCCATTTTTTTCTTGGCGTATGCGAATGTTGGTGGACTTCCATGATTCTATTTTAGAATGCTGATTTAAGATTTTCGATTTTAATGGCCGCACTTATTTTATCCTGTTATACTTTTTCAATACATCGATCACCAGTTTATGCGGCAATCCATAGGCTTTGTTACCGTTTATTCCTTCCATTGTATCTGCCGCTACCATTGCGTTGATGATCGCTTCTTCCACGGCCTGCACCGTTCCTTCAAACAGCGGGTTGATCCAGTCATTGGGAAGCTCTTCTACTTTCACCAATGAATCCCGCTGGAAGGCGGAAGGATTGGAGGTGGAGAACGCGATAAAGATATCGCCGGAACTATTTTCACCACGACCACCCACCAGGCCGATACCCAGGGGAACACGGGCGGCAATTCTTTTCAGCTGGTGCGGCAATAAGGGAGCATCCGTCGCTACTACTACAATAATGGATCCATCACCCGGCTGATAGGAAGGCGGTGCTTTGAATTCATAATTCAATGTATCTCTCAATTCCCGGCCTACGGGTACACCTGCGATGGTCAGGTTTCTTTTTGCTCCAAAATTGGCTTGTACCAATACACCTACGGTATAGGTTGAATCTTTTATTTTAAATACTCTTGAAGCTGTTCCCGTGCCGCCTTTAAAGCCCAGGCACATCATGCCTGTACCACCACCTGCATTGCCTTCTTTCAAAAAACCTGTTTTGGCACTGTCCAATGCTTCATATGCATTTTGTTCTTTTACATGAAAACCATAAATGTCATTTAAGAAACCATCATAGGTTTCTGCTACCACCGGGTAAGTAAACCAAAAATCTTCTTTGTACCAGCCTGTTTTGACAAACCATTTTAATACCGCATCCCTTACCACTCCCACGCTATTGGTATTGGTGATCATGATCGGGGTTTCGAGGAAACCGGATTCCGTTATCCAGGTAGTACCCGTCATTTCCCCGTTGCCATTCAATGTATACCAGCTCGCATACACAGGATTATTGTTACGGCCTCTTGGCAAAATAGCCGTAACCCCTGTACGCACCGGACCTTTACCCCGGATATTTTTTCCCTGGCCGGAAATGATCGTGCTAAAGCCTACTTCCACTCCTTTTACATCGGTGATCGCATTGAATTTACCGGGGTTGCCGTAAAAAGGGATACCAATATCTCTTGCGCGGGATTTCTGTGCGTCCAGGTAGCAATGGAATAAAAGGAAGGCGGCGAGGAACAGGACTTTCATATTGCTGGTTTGTGGGTTACAAATAACTGAGCCACCATTTTTCTTTATGCCTTGTTTTGTAGCTGTCATACCATTTGCACAGCGGATACATCAGCAGCACAACAGCAAGCCATAAAAGATAAACTATTCCAAGAGAAAACCCCTCGCCGGGTGATGCAAACTTGAATGGAAGTCCTTCAATACACTGCATACCTTCGGTCACGCTATGTCCTCTTGATAAATACGTGATGATCTGCGCGAGATGCAGGATAAGAAAATGCACGACAAAATAGAACAAGGGTACCCGGCCGAATACACTGGCAAACCTGGCGAATTTGCTTCCGGCATTTTTGATCAGTGAAAGAACGATCAGCATCGGCCCGATGGTGGCAAAGAGGAAAACTAAGGATGGCGGGTATTTCTGCACATTCATAAAAGCAAAAACCATTTTCATGTCGCTTGGCTGCTCTTTCCAGGGACGGGGATCGCCATAGATATTGATGAACCGCAATACAAAAAAGAGAACGATAGCGCCCACTCCTGTCCACAGCAGTATTTTGTTTCTTTTTGGGGCATCCATCGTGGTGAACAATTTGCCGCAGCAATAACCCAGCATCATCAGACCTGCCCAGGGAAGGAAAGGATACAATACAAAAAGAGTATGTCCCCCACCCATGGGTTTGAATGTGGGTTGGTGCAATAGATTCCACCACAGGGGAACAGGTGTGGTGCGGTCTCTTTCGGCAAGATCAATCAGGTTGTGACCAAAGACGATCAACAGTCCTGTGGCCAGGATGATTTGAAAAGGAAGATAGATCATCAAACCCAGTACCACCATCCCTGCACCAATGGACCAAAGCGTTTCTAGTATGAAGAAGCTATAATGAATATCTGCTGTAAAAGCAAAAGACATGATCAGCAGGTCCACTACGATGAGCCAGAGTCCGCGGGTGATCAGAAAAAAGCTCAGTTCTTTTTTTGTTTTGCGACTGCTTTGCAGCCAGGCAGAAACACCGGATAAAAAAACAAAGCTGGGTGCGCAGAAATGAGTGATCCAGCGGGTGACATATAACGCAGGGAAGGTCGTGTCGGGGTTCAGCGGGTCGCCCGTCATTCCTTGTGTATGAAAATAGTCGCGGGTATGATCCAGGGCCATGATGATCATGATGATGCCCCGGAGCAGGTCGATGGATTCGATTCTTTTTTTGTTGGGATTGATAAGCTCCATGCTAAAGTTTATTGTTTATCGTTGCTGTAGTTCTATAAAACGTTATCGTTTGCCTGGCACCAGTCAAATTACCATTCCCGGCTAACAGCTAACCGCTAATAGCTTCTATCATTTCAGGTGATATTCTTTTTTAATAAGGGTTATAAGACGTTCTGCACTTCGTTCCACAGCTCTATAATTTCCTTCATCCTGTATGGTACTGAATTTTTGACGAAATATGAAATTCAGGTATTCATTCAGGTAAGCGGTATTTAATCTTACCGAAGGGCCATACTTGAACAAATTGTCAGAGCTTCCACTTTTATCAGTTTTGTAAATAGATAAAAGTATTGTTGCCTCAAGCATTTTATCTATCATTTCAGCGCCGTGCCGTTGATTGTCTGTGTAGGCCTCACGCCAATATTCCAGCCTTGCCCATTGCATATCATAAGCGGCAATAGAGTCAACAACATTTGTTTTACGAATGAGCCGCAAACTGCCAGAATTTTTGAGTTGGTTTATAGTACCATCGTTTCGCCTGTTATGCCTGTCCCATAATGCCCTCCGCATATGGTTGTGTACATTTGCCGGCACTTCTGCCGCATTGTTGTTTTTTTCAAAAAAATCAAAAATGGAATCAATGGCCTGCACTCTTTGCTCTTTCAAAATGAAGCTTGCATTTAAAATAGCGGTATCTCTTTCCAGGTCTCTGACAAAACTTTGCATAAACTTGTGTTCCCGCTGGTGTTCGATAGTATGCTCCAGTTTGTATTCTGCCAGGAAACCACAGAACACGGCCAGGAACAGCATTAAGAATTCCCGGAAATAATGGGTCCATTTTTTCCTGGTCCCGCCTGGTGTGGGGTGGGCGTGGTGGTGTACTTCCATGAAAGCTATTTAAGATTTAATTATGTAAGATGTATGATTTAGATGAACTAATGAAGCATTGCTGCGATGATCAGTTGTTCCGAAAAATCTTCAATCGTCAATCAAAAGTCTTCAATTATAGCTATTCTCATTTCAGGTGATATTCTTTTGTCAGTAACTGTATTACTGTTACTGCATTTTCACCTGCTTCACTATATAAGTTTCTTAAAAAACCATTTTGTGCCCTGAGCATCGCCATCAGGTTATACAATTTAATGACCGTTTTTTTATTCCAGTCAAAAAATTCGGGGTGCTTACTAAGAATCGTACTGGTTAAGAAGTCCGCCTCGCGGTAGTCAATATGATCTTCCATAAAGGGTACGATCCTGTTTTCGGTCAGTTCGCTCTGAATACGATGATAATGATTGATATTGGGCAGCCTGCTATTATAATAATCTTGCATGCTGTTTACGATCCGGATGTCTTTAATATAACGTAATGAGCCGGAATTTTTCATTTGCTCATAAGTGGCCTTGTGGGGCGTAAGGTTTAAGGCCCACACACCATTTATCCAGTGTTTGATTACGGAATAATGATCTGCGTTTTTCAATTCGCCATTAAGCAGCAGGCTTAGGGAGTCGTGATGTTTTTCAATCATTGCAAATCTTTCAATGCCTTCCCTGAAGAATGCCGTGTCTTTTTTCAGATCTTCACGCATCAATGTTGCAAACTCTTTTGCCCGCTGGTGTTCGATAAAATGCTCCCGTTGATTCTCTGCCAGGAAGCCACAGAACACGGCGAGGAAAAGCATGATGAATTCCCAGAAATAATGTGTCCATTTTTTTCGATGTCCCGATCCTTCGGAATGTGAGTGATGGTGTACTTCCATGAAATCTATTTAAGATTTAATGATGTAAAATTTATGATTTAGATGACCAGGGAAACATTGCCGCGATGATCAGTTGCTCCGCAAATCTTCAATTCACTTAGTTCTATATAAAAAACTATTGGTTCCTGAAGTAATAACCTGATAAGGCCCTGACAATAGCAGCCGGGTTAGCCTCATCCGTGTTGGTCATAATGATGAGCGATAAACCATCGTTTACAAAACGGGTATAGTAAGCACGAAAGCCAGTATTGGAGCCACCATGTTGCACTACTTTGCGACCATGGAGTTCGTCAATTAACCATCCAAAGCCATAATATTCTTTTGTGCCAGGCTTGTCTGATGTTTTAATGAACGATTGCCATAGCAATTCCCAGTTTTCTTTTTTGAGAATGATCTTTTTTTCTCTCAGCGCTTTATCCCAAAGGATCATATCACTATTGGTAGAAAGAAAGCCACCGCTTGGCCTGACAGCGTACATAGCATCTGCATTTACCAGCACATCCTTTCTATGCATATAACCACTGGCGCGATTCGGAATGATAGGATAAAAATCGGTCATCCCACTGTTTTTCATTCCTGCAGGTATAAATAGCTTTTCACGTATGTAATCCTGCCAGGGCATGCCGCTTAGCCGGGTGATGATCTCGGCGAGCATAAAGTATGCAAGATTGCAATACTGGTATTTTTCACCGGTCTTAAAATCGAGAGGTAAAGAATAGGCGGACTTAATAATGACAAAGTCTGGTTGGATAATTGCATTATTATATGCCGGACCTTCTCTTTTTAGTCCTGATGTATGAGACATGAGGTGTTTTACCTGTATCGGTCTCCAGGTTTCAGGAGCATCGGGGAAAAACTTATGAACGGAATCGTCGATATCCAGTTTCCCTTCCTCCATTAATTTAAGAATAGCGGTGGTAAAAAACTGTTTACTGACAGAACCCAGCCGGATCACTGTTTCCGCTGTTACCGGTACATTATGTTCTACATTGGCTAAACCATATCCTTTATTGACGACAGTTTTCCCGTTTTTGATAACCGCGAGGGAAAGACCGGTAATTTTCTGCTCCTTCATCATTCTCTGAACAATAAAATCTGTGCTGTCTGTCTGCCCGTAAGAAATTACGCGGATCAACAGGAACAGAAGGATCATTTTGCTTTTCATACAACTGGTATTTAATTCAGGTAATATTCTTTTCTAAGTATCCCATTAACGCAGAGATGTTTCCTTCGTGTTCATAACCGCCAGGAAGAGCATAAGAAACTCCGAGAAATAGTGGGTCCATTTTTTTCGGATCCCGCCTGATGCGGGATGAGAATGTGCATGTACTTCCATATCTAAAATTTAACATCCAACATCTAACATTATTTTCATTCCAGGTGATATTCTTTTTTAATATCAGTAAGTAATTGTGTTGCCATTACCAATAATTGCCGCGAAATGATCAATTGTGCCTGGTGAATCCTTTTAACATACTGGATCTGCCCGATGAATTCATTTAACAGTACGGGATCCTTTGAGTATAGCGGTGGATTATTGGCGGGCCTGCCTATCTTATCCGCTGCGATCATTTCGTGAAAGACACCTGTGTCAAATAGTTTTCGTGCCAGTTGACGGTATTCGGCCCTTACCTCCACTTCATCTCCCATTTCAAAAAGAGCGTTCCTCATTTTCTGATCATAGGCCAGGATACTATTGGTAATGTTTGTATTCCGGATCAATCGAAGGTTGCCGGAACTTTTCAGTTGCTGGATGGTGCCATCATTTGGAAAGATATTGGCAGGAGGGGAGATGCTCCGCGCAAAATAATAGATATCATTGCCAAACGAATCCCTGTCAGGCCGTTTAAGCATGGCCACCAGCGAATCCATCATCTTTATCCGGTCATGGCGGAGAGAGATATTTGTTTTAAGCATCGCAGTATCCGATCGAAGGTCATCTACCATGGAACGCATGTATTTCTTTTCCCGCTGGTGTTCGACCATATGCTCCCGTTTATTTTCTGCCATAAAGCCGCAGAACACAGCGAGGAACAACATCAAAAACTCCCAGAAATAGTGGGTCCATTTTTTTCGGTGTCCCGATGCTTCGGGATGGGCGTGGTGGTGTACTTCCATATTTCTATTTTGGAATGATGATTTAAGATGTAAGATTTGAATGCAACATCGACCCTTTGCACAATTGTCGCCGCAAAATCTTCAATCAAAAATCTTCAATCGTAATTATTCTCCCGGGTGATAGGTTCGCTTCGCTTGCTTAAGCACATCCTCTTTATAGAACAATACATCTTTGAATTTCCCTTTGCTGTACATTTCTCCCTGGTCAAAGAAATGCGGTGAGTTCGGATTGCCGCTTTGACCGCCGGCCAGCAGGGATCTTGCTTTTACCTTTTTACCGAATTCAACAGCACAGATAAAACTGTTCCCGTTCACGCCATAGCGTTTTGTTGTACCCGGGAAACTGCGGCTGGTATAGGAAGGCAGCATTCCCCATGCGGAAGATACAAAGCCGACAGGGATACTGGGGTTGCTGTCGTCAAATTTATGGTCGATATTGGAAGAGATCCTTTGGAAACGATTGATAGTACCCCAGGGAACATACCAGGTACCGAATTTTTTTTCAAGATTTTCGATAACGGAAATAAATGTGTCCAATAGTTCTTTAGCAGGGGCTTGTTTTACAACCTGCTTCGCCCTGTCAACCTGGTCGGGTTTGTCAACACCGGGAACAATGATGCCATTCAGTACAGATGATAAACGCTGTCCCCACTCCACAGCCAGTGTAGTGGCGATTGAATTTTCATCACAACGGTAATCCCAATTTCTTAAGATATTTATCGGGCGGGAATAAAGGGTAAATAAAGAATCAGAAATGGGGATAGATGCGTCAAATGTTTTTAATAAAGCAGGGATTAAAATTTCAAATGCTACAAGCCGGGTATCGTAGCCGGCCTTGATCACTTTATCGAGGGTATACTTTTTTTCTTCACCTAATACTCTTACTGCATTGATCCCCCTGAAATTCTCACCATCGGGCGCCATATAAGCAGGGTAGTTTTCCTTTTTCGGACTGTTACTGCCGGCAACAGTATAAGGGGTGGAATTACAATTCTGTAACCAGCCATTCGGCGGGTTGATCAAATGCACGGTCTCTTCCACTTTATGATAACCTTTCCAATCTGTGGAGGTAGTTGTTCCATCCACCGGTTTGCTCCAATCATACTTCTTATCTTTTGCCGGCACCCTGTTTCCATGCCAGTAAGCGATATTGCCTTCAGCATCGGCATACACGGTATTGTTGGAAATATTTCCTTTGAGATCCATCGTCTTTTTATAATCCGGGAAACTTTTAGCCTTGGTCCTTTGCCAGCATTGAATCAACCCGTTCATGATCCGGTTATCAGCCCGCAGGCTGATATACTGGTCACCTCTTTTGGCCATGATGGGTCCGTGATGCGTATAAAGAACCGTAAAGGTCTTGGGTTGGATCCAGGGGCCGTTCAATTGAGATCCCAGGGTGATCTTTTTTTCGATCACCGGTCTTTCGGTATTATTATAGGAATAGACCCAGCTATTATTTTTCTTTGTTAGTTTTTCGATATAAGAGTCCGCCGCATCCACAGCACTGCTGGTATGCATCCAGCCGCAGTATTCGTTAAAGCCCTGGTATACGAAGAACTGTCCCCAGGTAACGGCACCATATGCATTCAGCCCTTCCTGGCTTACCATATGTACTTCGGGACGAAAATAGAAGGTGACGTGAGGGTTGATATATAAGATGGCATTGCCCGACTCCGTTATTTTGGGAGAGAAAGCAAGTCCGTTTGAACCGGTAAGCACTTCTTCTTCCTCTTCTTTTGTAATAATAGCAACCGGTGTTCCACCCGAATAAAGATTCTTTACTTCACTCACCGAAATATCGGCGGTGTTGATCGCCCCGATACTGCCATCGGTCCAGAGCAGGGGATACCAGGGTTTGAACCGGTTGAGCAAAGCCGGTTGGATACCGGGGTTTTTATAGAGAAAGTAATTAATACCATCCGCGAAAGCCACACATAACTTCTTTAACCATTCCGGCGCATTGGTATAATCCTTCACGGCGTCGGCCGAATCGATGATCATCCGGATCAGGAGGTCGTTGTATAATTCGGACTCGCCTTTTATTTCGGAGAGACGACCCAGTTTTTCAATATAGTTCATCTCCACCCGCTTGAAATCATCCTCGCATTGCGCATACATCAACCCGAATACGGCGTCGGCATCTGTCTTTCCATAAATATGCGGTACGCCATAACCATCCCTGATGATGGTCACTTGTTGAGCCTGTTTTTCCCAACGGCTTATTTCCTCTTTGGAGAAAAGAGTGACCTGGGCTCCAAGCTGAAGCGGAAGAAGCAATAAGAAAAGAAAACGGCAGATCATTGCACGGTCAGTTTTTAAAATACTTGTATAAAAAGGCACAGAGAAAGCCGATAACAACATACAACAGGAACCGGAGCAGGCGGTTTCTCCAGGCTTTATTATTGTCTGTCATCTACTTTTTTAATTTTTTAGTCAAACGAGTTTTCAACAATTCAAATATTCCATAAAAGGTGATACCAATAAGAATGCAAATACCGATATCCTTCAGTTCTTTCCATTTCGAAGAAAATAATAACCATCCTCCAAATGCCATCCCCGCTGCGGCAAGCAGGTAACCAAGCCGCACTTTAAAATAATCATTTTTACCCGGTTTGTTTTTCCGTAGCCTGATCATTGAGATACAGACCAATAAATACACCATCACCCGGATAATGGATCCGATCGTCAGGGCTGAAAAAAATGACCAGACCAATGAGACCGCGGTCGTGATCACGATAAAAAGCAACAGAGACCAGGTGGGCGTAAGAAAACGGGGATGAATAAACGAAAATAGTTTCGGGAATTGCCCCTCCGTGCTGAAAGCGAAAGGGAGCCTGGAGCCGCCCAGTACAATGGCGTTCAGCGTGCCGGTAATGGATATAACCGCACCGCCGGCGATCAGCAGCCCGCCCCAGTTGCCCATGAAAAGACTGGCCGCGTCAGCCAGCGGACGCTGCGAACCCGCCAGCCCCGGTAGCGTACCGATAGAAACCAACTGAATAAGACAATAGAAGATCGTAATAAAAATAAAGCCGGTGATCAATGCAAAGGGCAGGTTCTTCCGCGGGTTGTTGATCTCACCGGTATTGATCAGCACCGATTCAAAACCTCCAAAAGCGAATACCAGCAGCAACACCGATGTAGAGAAAGAAGAGAACTCGAAAGAAGTATGAGCAGCAAGAGAGCCCGGTCGTATATGAAACAGGCCGATAACTATAAAAGCGATCAGCGGGAGCAGTTTAGCGATAGTCAGGATATTATTCACCCTTGTTGAATCCTTTACACCAATATGATTAATGATGGTGAAAAACGTAGTGAGTACGAGTATACAGGCTATCCTCACTTCGGACTGGCCAAAGAAAGGAGAAAAAAAGGAGAGATAGATTACCAGCAGGTTGATCAGCGTGGCATAGTTAAATACCCGGCTTAGGAATAACAGCCAGCCGGTAATAAATGCAGGAAAAGGTCCCAGTGCCTTGTAGGCATAAGCGTACGGACCACCTGTTTTGTCGAACTGCGAACTCACTTCGGCAAAGCAGAGAATAAAGACCATTACCACGATCGCACAGACGCCAAAAGCGAGCAGGCTGTAAACACCGGATAGCCCAAATACTTTTGAGGGAAGGCCAAAGATCCCCGCCCCGATAATACTGTTGATAATCAGGAGCACCAGGCTCCATTTACCGATACTTCGTTTGAGTTGCGTCATGGTGTTGGGCGTCCATCCTCATTTATTTGATCTTTATAAAATCATACGGGGTGAACTCCAGCTTCTTCCTGCCATACAAGGAAAGGCTACAGGAAATTAGTTTTCTTTTTGAATTTAACCGAACTTATTCACGCAGAGAACGCAGGGTTCGCAGAGAATTTTAAACAGTCTGATCGGGAGTGGGTGAGGGAAGATTTTTATGCAGAGCAATAATAAGATCCTCAGCGAACTCTTATCCTCTGCGTGCCTGCTGGTTTATTCTTCCTCTTCCTTCAATATCGCTTCCGGAAGCATGCCTCTTTTGAACCGGAAGTAAGCGGTTTTGATATAATACTGGAACTCGTAATCACCGGCCATCTTGGTGAATGTATGGGAGGGACGATATAAGCGCATAAAACTATCGAGTTCGGCACCTTCGAGCAAGGTCAGTCTTCGCACCAGGGCCTTATTGAAACGGTGGTCAATGAATTTGTCCTGCTCTTCCAGCAAAAGTCTCCGCTGGAAGGAAGCTATGCTCCGGTTACGCTTGAAGCGGAACATATTGATGATCTCGTCCAGGTCGAAACCCACACCGGAGCCAATTATCGAGGGCTTGAGTTTGGGTTTTTCGTAGTTGAAAATCCTGGCATAGTCGATCCGGTTCTGTGTTGAATCCTGTTTATAATTCTTCGGTCTTATTTTCACTTCCTTGAGTGTAGGAATGCTGACATGAAGTGAGACATCAAAACCCATGGGGTTGGCGATCTTCATGACCGGGAACTTTATCGTGGGTTTGTTCAGGTAACTGAACCAGATGGAATCTTTTTCCGTCACTTCAATTTCATAGCGGCCGTCTGAATTGGTGATCGTCCCCTTGCCGGAAGTAGAAAGAACGCTGACAGCTTCCAGCGGGTAGTTGCGGGAACTGTCGTATACCATACCCCTGATCGTATAATTCTGCGCACCGGCTGAAGGGGCCAATGCGAGAAAAAAAAGAGCAATAAGAGATGTTATATAAAAGTAATATCGCTGCAAAACCGGATGATTGCCGGCAAGTAACGAAAGAAAATGCAAAAGGTTCTTTAAAGTCTTAGTCTTTGTCCAGTTCCGCGATTTGTTTTTTCAGTTCCGCGCTTTTTTCCCGGATCATGGCCTTAAAACGGGGTGTTGGAGGGAAAATGCCGACCGAAACAAGCCGGTTCTCATCATAAACCGCTTCCATACCGAGTTTGTAATAATAATGATCACCTGTATAATCACCATAACCCACCGGTACATACTCGGCCCCCAGTTTTTTTATACATGAACTCATCTTATCATGAAATTTCAAGCCATTGCTGAGTTTAAAACGTTCCAGGTGGTCGGGCGTCGCACTAAAAGAGCTTATCGTAATAAAATTAAGCCGGTGGTTTTTGAAGTATAAAGCGAATACGGGCAAATTTTCCGGGAGATCATTCTGATAACGGCCACAGCTGTCAAAGCCAAGCACAAATTGAAGGATGCTGTCAACACTGACGTTATAGTCAACGAAGGATATCAGTTGCTCATGGTATCCGGACCAGGTTATATCTCCTTTTAAGAGAGCTACTACCTGCTTTTCACTCATTCCCAATTTCAGACCATTGACACCCACACCGGGTGTTGCTACGATCGGCTTGGTAGCCTGGGTATTAGCAGTTGCGGAACACAACAGAACAGCAAGGACAAAGATGATTTTTTGCATTTAGTGATTTTGATAAAGATGGTTATAAAGAATGACAATACCCATACCCATACCCATTACCGGGTATTTAGTCCAGGAATTTTTCAATTACCACCGGGTAGTGTTCATGCTCCAGTTGTGCGATGCGTTGTGCAAGCGAAAATGCGGTGTCCTGTTCCAGTACCGGGCAATGTGCCTGGAAGATGATACGGCCATGGTCATACACTTCATCTACAATATGGATCGTCATCCCGCTTTCTTTTTCTTTATTATCGATAACGGCCTGGTGAACATGACGACCATACATTCCCCTGCCACCATATTTTGGCAGCAGCGCAGGATGTATATTAATGATGTGTTCAGGAAATGCTTTAATGAGTGCAGCAGGGATCTTCCAGAGAAAACCGGCGAGTACAATAAGGTCGATCTCTTTTTCCTTTAATAGATTTATATAGGCATCACCCTGGAAGCGTTCTTTTTCAATAACAAGAGTGGGGATATCTTTTTTCGTAGCGATCGCCAAAACCCCCGCCCCTGGCTTATTGCAAACGATCAGGGTCACCGAGGCGTGAATATTTTTTTTAGCGTTGAAATGATCAATAATCCTTGCGGCATTGGTCCCTGCACCCGAAGCAAATACAGCAATTTTTTTCACCAGGCAAATATACTTCCTCTCCGTCATTGCGGGTACTCTCTCACCCGATAGCTATCGGGTTTGAAAATCCTGAACCACCCTTCCTTCATCAGGGCAGGCTGCGGACATAGCATACAGAGAGAAAACATAGATATCTATGTGGAAAAACTATGTTTCTTATGTGACTACGTGGTTCAATTCTTTTTAAAACCAAGCCAATTCCCAACTCTTGAAGAAGGAAGCAAGAAGCAAGAAGGGCTGCTTATATTTATAGATGATCAAAGGCTTATACGAAACACATCTCGAAGTGTCCAACCTGGAAGCAGCAGTGGATTTTTATCAGAATACATTGGGGTTGGAGCTGGCCACGATAGATGAAAAAAGAAGGATCGCCTTTTTTTGGATCGGTGAGCCGAAGGAATATATGCTGGGACTTTGGTCCGTAAGGACTCCTTTGGAAGAAAAAAAGGACCGGCCCGTTGCAAAAAGACATTTTGCTTTTCGCTGCGATGCCAGTGATATACTTGAACGCTCTGTTGGCTGGTTAAAGGAACGACAACTACAACCCTATAATTTCCTAAAGGATCAAACACAGCAACCGATGGTTTTTGCCTGGATGCCCGCCCTGGCTATCTATTTCGATGACCCCGACGGGAATGTGCTGGAATTTATTGCTGTGCTGCCCGGTGAGCCGAAGCCGGAATTAGGGGTTATTTCTTATAAAGAATGGCAAGAAAGATAGTCATATCAGTCATACAGGTCAAAACGTTTCCAAAGAAACATCGGATATGACCCTTCGAATTTTATGACCTATGTGACTTCATATGACTTATGTGACTTTATATGACCTGTATGACCTATTTGACCTCATTTGACCGTTTCCCGATTCCTAACTTCGCCCCGATCTTTTTTATATAACGGGTAAAAAAGCGGAATTGCCCAAAAGGAATGCTTACGATAAGCACGGCCAGTGGCCATATAATGGTGATGAGAAGTATGTAAATAACTGCCCAGAGCCAATCTTGCTGCACCGACAGGGCATTCATGATCTTCTTGCCCACAAAACCAGTTGCGCTGCCTCCAATAGCAAATGTGCAAAGGATAAGCACCAGTTGTAACCCGTTTACCTTCCATTTTTTTTTCAGCCCTTCAAACATAATGCGGCAAAAGTGAGGAAAAAAGATCCAATCCTTTACTGAATTTTCACTTTGTTCAGGTTTTATTGAAAGGTTGACCGATTTATGACAAACATTTTTATACAATCGCAAAATACCAATATAAATGTTCTGAAATGCAGGCTGGTAGCGGATCAAAAAAAAGTTAAACCCGATGTCGTTTTATTAAATTCCTGACTTACTTTTGCGCCTAACGAACGGATTTTATCCACATTTTTCAGCATCAATTGTGTCTATGATTCCTTGTAAACCATTGGTCCAAAAACTAACGCTGTCTGTACTTTCTCTATTTGTTTTTTCCACGTTCAATATCGTTTCGGCACAGGATATAGCGGCTGGCAGGGCTCTCTTTAACTCTAAATGTGCAAGCTGTCACAATCCAACAAGAGAAGGTACTGGCCCAATGCTGGGCGGTGTAATTGGGAATGATTTTTATAATGGCGATATCAAAAAAGCGGCTAACTGGATACGGAATGTAAATACATTAATTGGAACCGACCCGCATTTTATTGCCTTGAAGGCAAAGTATGGTAGTGTGATGACTGCATTTCCTGATATCAAAGACGAAGAAGTTGCGTCAATTTTTGCCTATATTGAAGATGCTGCAAAACCACCACCACCACCTCCTCCGGGTCAAGAGGTGAAATCTACTTCCAATTCCAACGCTGTCATTTTCGGTGTTATCTCTTTAATACTTGGTATCATCGCCCTCATCCTGATGCAGGTGAACAGCAACCTGAAAAAGATGAGCGATGATGTAGAAGGTATCCGTCGTCCTGAGCCGGTTCCTTTCTACAAAAACAAGGTTTATATAGCCACTTTTGCATTGATCTGCTTTGCGGTCATGGGTTATTTCTTCAGTAAGGCAGCTATTGGATTCGGCCGCCAGAAAGGCTATCAGCCGATCCAGCCTATTTACTATTCACATAAGGTACATGCCGGCATCAACCAGATAAGCTGTTTGTATTGCCATGGTTCATCCTGGGACAGTAAAACTGCCGGTATCCCTGCAGTGAATATTTGTATGAACTGTCACAAGGCGATTAACACCTATGAAAAAGGCCCCAAACTCTATGCAGAGAATGGCGACGAGATCAACGGAACCTACGAGATTGAGAAACTATATAAATATGCCGGCTTCGATCCCAAGAATCCAAGCAAATGGGATCCGACCAAAGCAAAACCTATCGAATGGGTGAAGATCCACAACCTGCCCGACCATGTTTATTTCAATCACTCACAACATATAAGAACCGGAAAAGTACAATGCCAGTCCTGTCATGGTGAGATCACCGCGATGGATGAAGTAAAACAAGTATCAGAACTGAGCATGGGCTGGTGTGTGAACTGTCATCGCGAAACCAAGATCGATTTCAACTATTCCGAAGGCAAAGGCAACAAGTTTTACAGCATTTATCAGAAGTTTCATAACGACATCAAGAATAATAAAATGGATAGTGTGACCGTGAAAGATATCGGTGGCCTCGAATGTCAGAAATGTCACTATTAAACCCCTACCCCCTAAAGGGGTAAAGGGTCGCCTATAATTGAAATATTTTTTAACCAATTCCTGCTTGGCTTTTTGCGAAAAGAAAAGTGGTCCGCTGATCAGGAGTCTAAAAGTCCCTTTAGGGATTTAGGGTATATGAGTAACAAATACTGGCAAAGTTTCGGAGAGGTGAATGACCCGGAGAACCTTAAAAAGCTGTCCCAGGATGAGTTCCAGGAAGAACTGCCTTTTGAGGGGTTTGATGATAAAGGATTGATTGATGCTAAAGCTCCCCGGAGGGATTTCTTAAAATATCTTGGTTTTAGTACCGCGGCGGCTACACTGGCGGCCAGTTGTAAGATCCCCGTAAAAAAAGCGATCCCTTATGCCAACAAACCGGAGAACCTTATTCCGGGTGTGGCCAAATATTATGCTACTACTTATGTACAGGATGGAGATGTGGTTCCGGTAGTGGCCAAAGTAAGAGATGGTCGTCCCATCAAGCTCGAAGGAAATACACTGGCTACACATACCGGCGGTGGTACTACAGCCCGCTCACAGGCTTCGGTACTGGATCTGTATGATATGTACCGGGCTAAATTTCCTTTGCATCGTGTAACAAAAGGAACAGAAACAAAATTTGAAGAGGTTCCTACATTCGAACAGTTTGATAAAATGGTGGGCGATGCGATGAAAGCAGCCGGCGGCTCGGTTGTATTGCTGACCTCTACTATTGTATCTGCCTCTACAAAAGATATCATTGCTAAATTTCCCAACTTAAAGCATGTACAATACGATGCCGTTTCTTACAGCGGTATGTTGCTGGCAAATGAAGCCAGCGGTTTTGGAAGAAAATTGCCTTCCTATGATTTCAGCGCTGCCAAAGTGATCGTTAGTCTTGGCGCTGATTTCCTCGGCACCTGGCTCAGCCCGGTAGAGAATGCCCGTGGTTATTCCAAAGGCAGGAAGATCGATGAGAAAAATCCATCGATGAGCAAGCATTATCATTTCGAAGGACATTTAAGCATGACCGGTTCTAATGCGGATGAGCGTTTTACGCATCGTCCTTCTGAAACAGGCGCTGTGGCAGTGGCATTGTTAGCTGCTGTCAATGGGGGTGCAGCTTCTGTGGCGGATGCAAAATTAAAAGCAGGTATTGAAAAAGCAGCAGCTGACCTCAAAGCACACAACGGTGCAGCATTGGTGGTTTGCGGCAGCAACGATAAAAATGTACAGGTGATCGTAAATGCGATCAACGCGGCGATCGGTGCAAATGGAACTACGATCAACTGGAACCAACCGGTGAATTATCGCCAGGGTATCGACAGCGATATGGTGCAACTGGTAGCTGATATGGAAGCCGGTACTATTGGAACCATCATGATCCAGGGAGCTAACCCTACATACACTTATTTCGATGCAGCAAAATTCACTGCAGCGCTGAAGAAAGTAAGAGTGACCGTCTCCTTCAACGAAAAAATGGATGAGACCAGCGAACTCTGCGAATACATCATCCCCAATCATCACTATCTCGAAAGCTGGGGCGATGCGGAACCCAAAGCCGGTGTTACCAGCTTCATGCAGCCGACGATCTATCCTTTGTTCAAAACACGTCCTTTCCAAACCTCTTTATTAAGATGGAGCGGAAGCACACAGGACTATGAAACCTATTTTAAAGAATTCTGGACCGGCAAGCTGGGTTCTGAAGAGGCATTCAACAAAGCACTACAGGATGGTGTGAAAGAAGATGCTGCAACAGCCGCTGGTGGAGGATCCTACGGTGGTGGCGGAGTTGCTGAAGCAACCGCGGCTATCGCAGGATATAAAAAAACAACAGGCACCGAAGTGGTATTCTATCAAAAAGTTTCGATCGGCACAGGCTCACAAGCCGGTAACCCCTGGTTGCAGGAATTGCCGGATCCCGTTTCCAAAGCCACCTGGGACAACTATGCGTTGATCTCCATGAAAAAAGCAGATGAGTTGGGCATCAAACTGAATACCGAGTATGAATATTATCCCGAGAAACCAGTGATCGAAATAACGATCGGGAAGAATAAAGTGGAGTTACCGATCCTGGTATTACCGGGTATGAATGCTGATACTATTGCGATCGCCGTAGGTTACGGAAGAAATGAAGCGATGGGTGTAACGGCTGCAGGGGTTGGTAAAAATGTTTACGGGTACACCACGTACAATGGCAGCACCGTTGATAATTATGCAACGGGCGCATCAACGACCAACCTGCATAAAAAATATAAAATTGCGCAAACGCAAAAACATAATTACTACGAAGACCGTAAGGAAGTAGTAAGAGAGACCACGCTGGCTTCTTTCAAAAAAGCACCCAATGTAATCCCTGAGTGGAAAAAAGAACTGACAGATGCTTTCCATAAGAAAGCCAATAATGATTTCCGCCAGGCAACATTGTATCCCCAGCATGAGCAACCGGGTATCAAATGGGGAATGAGCATCGATATGAATTCCTGCTTTGGTTGTGGTGCCTGCGTAGTGGCTTGTAATGCGGAGAATAATATTTCTGTAGTTGGGAAAAGAGAAGTATTACGTTACCACGATATGCACTGGCTGCGTATTGACCGTTACTTTATCTCTGACGAAAAAGATCCCGATACACTGAAGGGCGTGATATTCCAGCCGATGCTTTGCCAGCATTGCGACAATGCTCCTTGTGAGAATGTGTGTCCCGTAGCCGCTACCAACCACAGCGCTGAAGGACTGAACCAGATGACATATAACCGTTGTATCGGTACAAGATATTGCGCCAATAACTGTCCGTTCAAAGTACGTCGCTTTAACTGGGCGGATTATACAGGTGCTGACAGTTTCCCCAACAACCGCGATCAGAAACTGGTGGGTAAACTGGACAATGTGATCGAGCAGATGAACGACGACCTGACCCGTATGGTGTTGAACCCGGATGTAACCGTTCGTTCAAGAGGGGTGATCGAAAAATGTTCTTTCTGTGTACAGAAATTACAGGCAGCTAAGCTTGATGCGAAGAAAGAGAACAGGATGCTGAAAGACGGTGATGCACAAACAGCCTGTCAAATGGCTTGTTCTGCAGATGCCATCGTGTTTGGTAATGCACATGATAAAGACAGCAAGGTGATGAAGGTCCGCAACGAGAACAAGCAGCGTGGTTTCCATGTACTGGAACAGTTGCACGTGCTACCGAATATCACTTATCTCGCCAAGATCAGGAATACCGAAGAGATCGATGCGCATTGGGTGGGTGAACATGGTGAAGAGTCACATGCGATCACGGATCATGCAGAAGGAAAAAAAGAAGAAGGGCATAAAGCTGACAGCACATTGCCATCAGCAACGAAGCCGGTGGAAACGAGTCATTAGGAATAAAGAATAAGAAATCAGGAATAAGAAATGAGAAAGTGATGAATCAATGAGACATTGATTCATTGAATCTCCTTCTCCCGCAGGAGAAGGAGGCAGAGGATGAGGTGATGAAGAGCGAACAGACGATAACGGAACAGACGATGACCAACGGAACAGGAAGTTGACTAACATAATATAAAAGCTAGAAGCCAGCCCTTCGACAGGCCCAGGACTAACAGCTAAAAGCTAAACGAATATGGCATTACTCAGATACGAATCACAGGTAAGACCGGCGCTGGTGGAAGGCGATAAAGACTATCACCAGATAACCGAAGACATTTGCCGCCCGGTGGAAGCCAAACCATCCAGACTCTGGTGGATCGGGTTTCTCATTTCAGTTCTGTTCCTTTGCTTTGGTATCGTTTCCGTTACGATGGAAGTGATCTACGGAACCGGCCAGTGGAACTTGAACAAGACCGTAGGTTGGGGTTGGGATATCACCAATTTCGTATGGTGGATCGGTATTGGCCACGCGGGTACCCTCATCTCTGCAATCTTGTTGTTGTTCCGGCAGGGATGGAGAACGGGGGTGAACCGAGCGGCTGAAGCAATGACGATTTTTGCGGTAATATGTGCAGGCCAATTCCCGATCTGGCATATGGGCCGCGTATGGAATGCCTTCTTTGTTTTACCCTATCCGAATACCCGCGGTCCACTTTGGATAAATTTTAATTCACCATTGCTTTGGGACGTATTTGCGATCTCAACTTATTTCACCGTTTCATTATTATTTTGGTATTCGGGATTATTACCCGATCTCGCCACATTGCGTGACAGGGCAAAAAAGAAATGGCGAAAAATGTTTTATGGGGTGGCCGCATTCGGCTGGACCG
>JANOHQ010000275.1:0-7462 GCA_031406595.1 Chitinophagaceae bacterium | reverse complement strand
AATAGAACAAATTTGCCATCTGCGGGATATTGAAAGAGATGGATACCATAAGCGAATTGAGGCCGTGCTAAATGGAAATAATCCAACTTTAACTTCTATTGAAGGATATGAATTAGCAACAGTGCGCAATTACAAAGATGCAAATTTAACTGAAGCTATTTCTTCCTTTCATTCGGCCAGAGAAAAAACAATAAGTATGATTAAAGGCATAGAAGGTTCGCAATGGAATAAGATTGGCTATTTTGATGGATATGGCACGATTACACTACGGGCATTAATTCATTTCCTTTGCAGTCACGACTTCGAGCACCTGGCTTCACTACGATGGCTTCTTGGAAAACTGGAAGGGGAAAGATTAAATTGACCTCACTCTTAGAGAACAGGTTGGGTTACTGGCGTACAAACACAGGACCATCATTTGCAGCAATTCAATGCCTGAATAGTTAATTCTTCCACTCTTGCCGGGTAGAAACTGGTGGCCGCGATAACCGGGATACTAATAAAAAAAGCCTCCCGCAAGCGGGAGGCTGTGTCCGGAACCGTCCTATGTAATTAATTTTTTGCCAGGTCAAATTTCCTGAATATCGACTTTACACTGCTCTGGATCTCTTTGCTTGTCAGGTTACGGCTGTTCACCTCGTCGGTGGTCCAACCCTGCCAAACTGTTTTATCCGTTTTCGCATCGATCATAGAAATAGTAACCGTGCCTTCCCGGATCGCCCGCTCGTCTCTTTCATAACCTACGAATTGCGATGGATAATAGAGGGTCGTGTAACGACGGGTGTAGGGATTGTAGATCAGTCTTGAATAAGGACGGCTGTAAACAGGACTGTTGTTTTCCTTGATGCTTTTCTCTACCAATACATCATAGCTCAACAATACATCGGGCCTGTTCTTCGCTTCTTTCCATCCTGACTTTTCCAGTTCCTTGTTCACGGCTTCCCTGATCCTTTTTTCCGTGAGATCGTTGCTCTTGTTCTCATCATGCTGACCTTCGCCATCCTTATCTACCCAGGCAAAGGACCTGTAACGGCTGAAATCTGTATTATCGTCTTTTTCAATATGTGCTGTGGTACCACAACTTGCCAACAAGACGACGAATGCTAAAAGTCCACTCCACAGTACCAGGTTCTTCTTCATATTATTTCTCCTTTTTTTTATGTGATAAAACCTGACATATAAACGTCAAAAAGGATGCGGGGTTTATTAAGGAGATGTGAAAGTGTGGGAGGTTGTGGACTGTGGGCTATGGGCTCAATACGTTCATTAATTAGAGGCTAACCTAATATGAAAGGGAACTGTTAAAAAATAGAAAAGGCAGATTGCTAAGATAATGCCCAGGCTAGAAGCTAATAGCCAGGGCTGTTCTATGGTAGCCCTACCTCATAATGCTGCTCCGGTATCTCCACATCAAAGAATCCCTTTTTCAGCAAACGATCCTTAAAATCCTGCTGTACCTCATACTCGCCATGCACCAGGAACAATTTTTTTACCTGTTTTTTATCCTGGCAGGCCAGCCATTGTGAAAGATCTTCATAATCGCCGTGGGCACTCATGCTGCGGATGGACCCGATCTCGGCATTCACTTCATGCTTTACACCGAAGATGCCCACCTCTTTCGCTCCTGCCATTAACCGTCCGCCCAGTGAGCGGGGTTCGCAATAACCGGTCAGCAAAACCGTATTGCGGCTGTTCTCGATCGTATTGCTGAGATGGTGTTTTACCCTTCCTCCATCTGCCATGCCACTCGCCGAGATGATGACCATCGGGCCATTCTGGAAATTCAGTTGCTTGGACTGCTCAACGGTTTGTACATAACGCAACCCGGTAAACTGGAAAGGATCATTATCGGTCTGCATCAGTTTCTGGATCGTGCGGTTAAAATAATGCGGGTAGTTCTTTACGATCATTGTTGCTTTTACACTCAACGGGCTATCGACATAATAATCGAGTGCGGGTAACCTGTTCTCTACTTCAAGTTGATTCAGTGCATATAATAGTTCCTGGGTGCGGCCAACGCTGAAGGCAGGCATTACCAGTTTACCTTTTTTCTCCACGCAAGCCCTGTTGATCCAGCGGAGAAGCATATCGGGCGTGGTCAGATTATTATCATGCAGGCTGTTGCCATAGGTTGATTCGAGTAATATATAATCGGCCTGTGGAAATGTCTCCGGGGATTTAAGGATCGCATCGCGGTAACGTCCTACATCACCGCTGAAAGTGAGGCGGGTTTCTTTGCCATTCTCATTTACCTTAACGTGTACACAAGTGCTACCGATGATATGCCCTGCATCGGTGTACATGGCCTGCACGCCGTCAATAACGGGGAACCATTCCCCATAATTCTTCTCTACGAAATGACCCACTGCTTTTTTTGCATCGTTAACCGTATACAATGGCTGCAGGTAAGGCAGGCCTTCAGCGGCTCTCCGTTTATTCTGGTATTTTACTTCGTCCTCCTGTATTTCCGCTGAGTCTTCGAGTAAGACCGTTGTCAGGTCTTTGGTTGCCGGGGTACAGAATATTTTTCCTGCAAATCCCAATTGCACCAACCGGGGGATCAAACCGCTATGATCGATATGCGCATGGGAAAGTATCATCACATCCACTTCGCTGGCTTCAAATCCAAAATTCCGGTTGAGTTCATCGGTCTGGTCACCCATTCCCTGGAACATACCACAATCGAGCAGAACCTTCTTACCATTCTGCAAAGTGAGCAAATGCTTTGAACCGGTAACTGTCCTGGCGGCGCCGTGAAATGCGATCTTCATATTATCGGGTTTGATGTATTATAATTTTTATGGAACACAAAGGACACCAAGTAAGCACAAAGGACACAACGTAGTTACTTCACTTTGTGCTCTTCGTGGCTCTTCGTGTTATTAGTATCTTTTTTCGCCTTGGCTTTAAAGGACCAGGTGATATAAAATTCTGCCACTACTTCTCCTTCCTTATTTCTCCCGATAGATTTTGCTCTTACCACCCTTGCTTCGCCGGTAGCTGTAGTTTCTTCTACTGCTTTCTGAAATAATTCGCCATCATGACAAACAAAACGGGTGCGGCCGGTTGCCTTTTTAAAATACTCCGACTCTACTTTTACAACCAGCATGGAAACGGGCGGATCGGTCTTATATAATTGTGCCATCGCCAGGGCCCCGGTACTCATTTCTGCCGCCATACTCAGGCAGGCAAAATACGTGGAGTGAAAGGGATTCTGGGAAAACCATTTGTAAGGCACCGTTACCAAACATCTTCTTTGATCGATCTCGCGAACCCTCACCCCCGCAAAATAAGCCGCAGGGAGTTTCGTGAGCAGGAATGTCCTGAACTTAAAAGGATTGCTCATCATCCTGATGAAGGCAGCGGCATTGGAATTCATTCTTCCTCCTTGTATTGTGCAGGATCCAGCGCTTTACGGCTCCAGTCGCTGAAAAAAGCGGTTACTTTCTCCTTGTCATAACTTTTTCCTGCTTCGAGGAACCAGGAGGATTGCGTATGAACCAGGTCACCCTTTTCATTCAATATTAAAAAGACAGGAAAGCCAAAACGTTGCGGGAACTCATACTTTTTCAACAGGTCATTATTTTTATTCTCTTTGCTGTTATTCAAATGATACACCACGTAGTTGGCTTTGAGCAATGAATCCAGCGATTTATCGTTCGTCACAAAATCGTTGAAACGGGCACACCATACACACCAGTTGCCACCGATCTGGATCATTACATGTTTACCGGATTTTTTTGCTTCCTTCACTGCATCCTCTATCGCTTCTTTTGCGTTTTCTTCAGGTTTGTAAAGCTTGAACCTGGTCATGTCTTGCGAGAATGCAGAGAGTAGGGAGAAGAGGAAGAGGGTTGATAAGAGGAGTTTTTTCATTTTTGATTTTTTTTAAGTGTCAGACGCTCCTTCGGAGACGTCAGACACACTTCGGAGACGTCAGACACACTTCGGAGACGTCAGACACCCTACTGTTTATCAATTGCTACTACGCAAGCTACCGCTTTATTGCTGTTCGCATCTACTTTGAAATAGATTTCTCCATCAGCGGTATTGTTAAAACGGGCAGTGCGGATCAATATGGATTGCAAGGCCTCATTCACTTTACCCATGTAATCTGGCTGGCTGCTGCGGCTGATCGCCTGGTTCAGGGCGTTATAATCCAGTTCATCTTTGCTCACCACGATCGCAATAAAATCCCGGTTGCCGATACTATCGGCTTCCATGGATTGGGCTTTGGGAAATAAACGATAACCCGTGATGCCGCAATAAGGTGAGTGCCTGGAAACCGTTTCACCCGGTTTTATGTAGGGAAATAATACATAGCTGGTTTTATCCGCTTCCATTCCAAAGACATAGATATAACACTCTGTCTTGTTCTCGATCGACATTTTAAATCGTGTGCCTGCTTTGATCGGGCTTGTGGTCTTGAACAGGTTTGCGCCCGCCACTCTCAATGGAATATTCTGACCACCATCATTATTGACCAGGCCGATATTACATTCCAGCGGGATATTGGCGACCTCCGTTCTTTTAGGAAGCGGGTCGATACCATAAGCTTCCCTGACATAATTTTTAAAATCGCCATAACGAACCCAGCCGACACCATTATTTCCCCATTCGGGTCCCCAGCTATTCATGATCTGGAAAGCACCGCCAAATTTGCGGTCATCATAACCTATAACACTCATGGCATGCCCGCCCATTCCCATTCCTGATTCATCCGATCCCTGGGGTGTCCAGAGTTCCTGGCCCATCATATTCTGCATAAAACTTTGTCCTACCATCATCCCGATCGCCACCGGTGCATTTTTGTTGAGGTGTTCCTTAATACCCCGTACACTTATTTCATTAATATTATCGCCATTGGTGATCCTGGTAAAACCATGTATCAAATTCTGCCGGCCCTGCTGCAGGGCAGAGGAAGATGGTTCGCTGGAACAATCCTGTTCGTCATAAGGAAACTGGCTCAACGGCACTCCACCATTCTTGCTCATGGCTTCCATGGCCCTTTGTATATAAGAACCCTGGCATCCTTCCAGGCTGATCTGGTTATATAAATAAGAGGGACTGAATTTTATCTGGTTGGGATCGGTACCTGTAGCAGCTGCCGTGAGGATCGTTTGGGAAGCATAAGCACAGCTCCAGGCAACGCAACTACCCTGTTGTCCCTGGTTGCCACGATCGGGTGCATACTTTAGCAACGATACAGCTTCCGGCAAAGGATTTTTCCCGGCATCATCCTCCAGTCCTTCGTAGACAGACGCTTTATTGAATTCAGCAGGATTGAAACTGTAACCGCTTTCCGAGAATTTCTTGATGACCTCGGCAGGATTACATCCACCGCCTTTATTTAATAAGAAAAAAGCACCCGCAGCCAATACCAGGAGGACAATGATCCCCTTGCCTTTAAAAAGCCCGAGTAACATGGGGAGTAATGACATCAGCCCCCCGCCACCACCACCGCCACCGGGGAAATTGGGCCTGTTTCCACCCCCGCCATCATTCTGCTGATTGGGGTCTATGGGGTCGTCGGTCATTCGAATAGGCATAACAAAAATTTTAGATTAACAAGTTAATAAAAAACGGCAAGTTCAGCTGAATTTATGACAAGGCCCGAGCCGGTAACAAATTTATTTTCTGTCATTGCAACGAATGTGATGCCAAATCGTCAAATTTGAGATCATATTCACTCACTGTATGAAAAAAATTATTTTACTGATCACAGGATCGCTGCCGGCACTCCTTTCTTTTTCACAGAAAATAACAGGAAAGCTGCATTTCGGACAGGGACAAACACTGGCTGTTACAATGACTGTCAAAACAACTATCGCCCAACAGGCGATGGGGCAGGCGATCGATTTCAATGTGGATGCCGGCGCCGATCATTCTTATATCGTGACCAATACAACAGAAGATAATACTACGCTGAACCATGGTGTGCAGCATATACAATTTTCGTTCGATGGCATGGGTTTTAAAGTAAGTTTTGATTCTAACAAAGAAAAAGACCTCAGCGGGCCCTTTGGAAAACCGGTAAAGGATATACTGGGAAAGAAATATGATATTATTATTGATCCTTCCGGGAAGACATTGATGGCAATACCCGAGAAAATACAATTGGCCGAATCCGACAGCCGCTTTGCGATCATTACTTCCATGCTGAAAGATATAATGGACCTGGTGCAACCTCCGCTAAAAGAAAAAGCCAGTTTTTTTGGAGTGCTCCCGGGCGGGGAAGTTGGCAAAGGTGATACCTGGACCACTACTACCCCAACAACCAATGGACAGATCGATGCCGCCTATGTATTATCGGCTATCAGTGACTCAGCCATCGTTGTTGATTTTGTAGAAAGTTCTGTCAGCGTCATCAAAGCGGAAATGGGAGGTTCAGAAACCACCACTACCATGAATAACCGGTCAACGGGTAAAATAATCCTCGATCCCATCACAGGTATTCTCCGCGAAAAAACGATCAGCACAGAATCAAATGGAAACACGGAAAGTTCTTTCGGGACGATACCCGTTACATCCAAAACGACAACGGTAATTACTGTAAAACCCGTTACAAAGAATTAGGTTTTCCGTACAACACCTGGTTTCTCAGCAGGTCGCTAAAATCATCCCGTCTGCGGATCAGGGTTGCTTTTTCTTCTTTGACCAGCACCTCGGCTGGTTTGAATCTTGAGTTATAATTAGAAGACATTTCAAAACCATACGCTCCTGCGTTATAAAAAGCAAGGATATCACCTTCGCGGATCTCGTTTAGTTCCCGGTCAGAAGCAAAAGTGTCTGTTTCGCAGATATTGCCGGTGATCGTATATGTTTTCAGCCGACCGCCGGGGTTGGAGATATTTTCAATATAATGATATGCGTCGTACATCATGGGTCGTATCAGGTGGTTAAGACCGCTATCCACCGCTGCAAATACAATAGCACCCGTATCTTTTAGTACCGTCACTTTTGCCAGCATGAAACCTGCTTCGCTGACCAGGAACTTTCCGGGTTCAAACCACAACTGGAATTTTTTGCTTGTCCCGGTATTTCCGGGGTTGTCTGCAAGCAGATGTTTATCGAAGGTCTCTTTGATCTTTTGTGCCAGCAAACTGATATCGGTCTCTTCATCGCCGGGTTTATACGGCACTTTAAATCCACCACCCAGGTCGATCACTTCCAATTCGGGGAAATGGGGGATCAGTTGAAACAATACCTCAATACCTTCTACAAAGACTTCGGCATCTTTGATATCACTGCCTGTATGGATATGGAGTGTGCGGATAAATAAGTTTGTGGACTTCACCAGTTCTTCGATCTTATCCAATTGGCTGACCGGGATCCCAAATTTGCTTCCATCGTGTCCTGTGGAGATCTTCAGGTTTCCTCCCGCCATGATATTGGGGCGGATCCTGATCCCGATGGGATAGCTGTGGCCATATGTCTTTCCAAATTTTTCAAGATTAGAAAG
>JANOHQ010000274.1:0-7526 GCA_031406595.1 Chitinophagaceae bacterium | reverse complement strand
ATCCGCGCTTCCGACACCGGGACAAATGAACCCGTGTGGGCCATGAGTGTGATCAAAGCTGTCTGCCGTAACAAAGCTGATTTACCACTCATATTCGGACCGGTCAGGATAATGATCTGCTGGTCGGTCTTATTTAACTCCAGGTCATTGCTGATATAGGTTTCTCCAACGGGTAATTTTCTTTCGATCACAGGGTGACGGCCTTCTTTGATGATCAGTTCATCGCCGGTGTGCAACTGCGGTTTTTTGTACTGGTACTGGATGGCATTGTTCGCAAAGCAACAAAGACAATCCTGGATAGCGAGTAAATTACCATTGACCTGCACAGGTGCTAAATAATCCACGAGTTCATTGAGCAGGGTCTCGAATAATTCCAGTTCGATCTTCAGTATCTTTTCTTCTGCCCCGGTTATTTTTTCCTCGTATTCTTTTAATTCAGGTGTGATATAACGTTCGGCATTGGCCAGTGTTTGTTTGCGCATCCATTCGGCCGGCACTTTGCTTTTATGGGAATTGGTGACTTCCAGGTAATAGCCAAACACATTATTAAACCCGATTTTGAGTGAGCTGATCCCGGTTCGTTCCGCTTCTTTTTGCTGGAGCTGCGCCAGGTATTCTTTTCCGCTGTGGGAAATTTTTCGAAGATCATCCAGTTCTGCATTGACACTGCTGTTGATCATGCCGCCCTTGATGGCCAGTGCCGGTGGGTTCTCCACGATCTCTTTGAATATCTTATCGGCGATATAAGGGCAGGGGTTCAGTGCATCACCCAGTCTTTTCAGGTATTCATTCGAAAGAGATAAACAAAGTTGTTTGATCGCATCTACCTGTTTTAATCCTCTTGCCAGTTGCAGCACTTCGCGGGGATTGATCTTTTTCATCGGGATCTTGGAGACCAGTCTTTCGATATCACCGCATTGTTTGATATGTTGTGATAATTTATTCCGAAGATCAGTCTCTTTGATAAGAAACTCCACTGTATCCAGCCGTTCGTTGATCTTCTGGATATCTTTTAAGGGGAATACCAGCCATCTTTTTAATAACCTTGCACCCATCGGTGACGAAGTGTTGTCGAGCACACCGAGTAGAGTGTGGTTGCCTTCTGAATTCCCATAGATCAGTTCAAGGTTGCGGATAGTGAAGCGGTCCATCCATAAAAAATCGTCCTTGTCGATCCGCTGAAGCGAATTGATATGCTGCAGGTTCGGGTGGTTGGTATCTTTTAAATAATGCAGGATGGCACCGGCAGCGATCAAACCGATAGGCATGTCGTCTACGCCAAATCCTTTAAAGGAATGTGTTTGAAAATGTTTGAGCAGCGTGTCTTTGGCATAAGCCGCATCGAAGATCCATTCATCTAACGTATACGTATAGGTCTTGCTGCCAAAATATTCTTTGAACTTTTTTTGCTGGTGCCGCTGGAACACTACTTCCGCAGGTTTAAATCCCTGGATCAGTTTATCGGCGTATTCACGATCGCCTTCCGCTACCAGGAATTCGCCGGTGGAAATATCGAGAAAAGCCATGCCGTATTGTTCGGGAGCTCCTGCCGGAGCATCCGCAAAATGAATGGCCGCTAAAAAATTATTGCTATGGTGTTCGAGTAATTTATCATTGACCGTTGTTCCGGGTGTCACCATATCCGTCACGCCTCTTTTCACCACACCCTTTGCCTGCTTGGGATCTTCGAGTTGGTCGCAGATGGCCACCCGGTGACCGGCTTTCACCAGTTTATGGAGATAGGTATCCAGCGCATGATAGGGAAATCCTGCGAGTTCGGATGAAGAAGCCGCTCCGTTATTTCTTTTGGTCAGCGTAATGCCAAGCACCGATGATGCCACTACGGCATCCTGTCCGAATGTTTCATAAAAATCACCCACCCGGAACAGCAATATAGCATCCGGGTATTTTTGTTTGATGGCCCGGTGCTGCTGCATCATGGGGGTGTCGGAACTGGCTGTTTTAGACATGGGGAACAAAAATAAGAAAGTAGGTTAGTAAAAAAGGAATAATCCATTTTGATGGTTTTCACCTGCGAGTTACCTCTTTCAGAGCAATTAACATTTCCTTTTTTTTGAACCACATAGCCACATAGCCACATAGACCACAATAGAGAAACACATAGACTATGTGAACCCTATGTTCCTATCTTCCTCCTATGTGGTTCAATATGGGGCGATATATGAGCTTTGTAAAGTGTGCTCTTTTTGTTTGCTCAAGAGCGAACCGAACCCTGAAGAGTGCGACGCAACAGAAGATGATAGTAGCACAAAAGCCGGCCCAATAATTTTCTTCCCTAATATGTAACCGGTCTTCTTTCTGCATCCCTATTCCAAACAAAGTCGCCATGAAAAAAAGCCTCCTGGTCCTCGGGATGATATCCCTTTGCATATTCTCAAAAGCGCAGTCCGTTGCTGATACCGCGAAAGCCGATGCCACTCTCAATCTTGCCACCGTGTATTTTGGTTACGGGGCCGAGATCAATCACCAGTCGAAAGTAAAAGTGGATGCGGGTACCCGTTTTATTGTTATCAACCAGCTCAGCACCAGTGTTGATATCAACAGCCTCCAGATCAGTGTACCGGAGGATGTGGCGCTGATGTCTCAACGGTATAGCATTTTTACACCCGTAGTGCCGGCTGTCGTAAAGAGTAAAGAAGTGGAGAGGATGGAAGACAGCATTCAACTATTGCAAAAAGAGATCGGTCGTATTAATAACCTGATCTCCATCGACCAGGAGATACTGATCAAGACAGGTTTGTTAATCGAAACGACCATCAGTACCAGTGGGAACAAGAGCATCACCAGCGAAGAAGTGTTAAAGCTGTTGGAATATTATAACGGGAAAATCGAAAAATCAAAGACCAATATTTATAACCATGGCCAGAATATTGCCGGGCAAAATAAAAAGATCGATGAGATCCGTAAGAGGATCTCGTTGGTGACTACTGTAATACCGGTAAAGCAAAGATCCTATGGGCAGGTGATCCTGCAGGTGATGTGTAAGAAAGCAGGGGAGATACCGGTAGAACTTTCCTACTACACCCGCAATGCCGGCTGGACCGCTATCTATGATATACGTGTCAACTCAAAGACCAATAAAGTGAAATTGGTATATAAAGCAAGCCTTACGCAAACAACGGGGATCGACTGGAAGAATACCAAACTGACATTGAGTACCGGTACACCCAATTTTGGTATTAGCGCACCCGTATTGTCACCCTGGTATTTACAATTATATGTTCCCGGTCTTTATACCGATCTGCAAAAAAGAGCCGCCGCAGGAAATGCCACGAGGAATATGATCCAATCGTATGATGATGATCGAAAGCTTGCGCAGGAAGTGGTGGAAACCGGTTATGGCCAATTGAGGATTGATGCCAAAGACAAGACGGTCGACCCAAGTACACTACAGCAATACACCACGCTGAACGAAGGACAGTTGAACACCAATTTCGAGATCGACCTTCCCTATGATATAGAAAGCGATGGCAAACTGCATAGCGTAACGATCAAGGACCAGGAGATCAGTTGCATATTGAAGAACTATGCGGTACCAAGAGTTGATAAGGAAGCTTACCTGCTGGCGGAAGTGGCCGACTGGCAAAACCTGGACCTGTTGCCCGGCGATGCAAATATCATTATGGATGATACCTATGTCGGTAAATCTATCATTGATCCAAACTCTACGGCCGATACACTGAATCTTTCATTGGGAAGGGATAAAAGAGTGGCCGTAAAACGTTCACTGATCAAAGAGCTTAGCAGCCTGAAGACTAGCGGTAAAGAAAGTAAACAAGTATTTACTTACGAGGTGTTGGTGAAGAATAACAAGCTGACCGATGTGAACCTGTTATTGAAAGACCAGTACCCGTTAAGCAATATAAAGGAAGTGATCGTGGAACTGGAGAATGGTCATGAAGCGATGGTCAATCCCGAGACCGGTGTGCTGACCTGGAAAGTAGACCTGAAGCCGGGAGAAAGTAAGAAAGTGCGGTTCACGTACACACTAAGGTATCCGAAGGATAAGAAGATTGTGAATTTGAAATAAGGCTAAGCGCTTAGAAAGAAATGAAAGAGGAAAAAGAGTTAGTGCTCTTTTTCCTCTTTCATTTAAGGTTTCTGATACCGCAGGAGCAGAAGAGAGATTGGGTGTTTTATAGGTAAGGCAGGCGCTTTGGTAAACTTCTCTTTTACTCTTTCCCTCTTTCGAGCTCCTAGTCAATCTTTTGCTCTTTCATCTCTTTTTAGACTCTTAGCTTACTTTTGTACAATATGCGGAAACTAACCATGGAAGAACTCGGGCGTAAGTCCGTAGAAGAGTTCAGGCGATCGGAAAAAACACCAGTGGTAGTGGTACTCGAAAATATCCGCAGTGCCTATAACGTCGGCAGTGTATTCCGCAGTTCTGATGCTTTTTTAATTGAGGCCATTTATATTGTTGGCTATACGTCTCAACCTCCCCATAAGGAAATAAAGAAGACTGCGCTTGGTGCAGAAGAATCGGTAACCTGGAAACATTTTGACACATCTGCCCAGGCAATTATTGAACTGCGGGAAAACGGTTATAATATATATGCAGTGGAACAGGCCGAAGGAAGTTTTAAGTTAAATGCCATTAGTTTCGAGACAGATGAAAAAATAGCTGTCATTTTCGGAAATGAAAAAGCGGGAGTTGAACAATCCACTATTCTTTTGTGTGATGGATGCATCGAGATACCGCAACTGGGGATGAAACATTCATTGAATATTGCCACGGCGGCAGGGGTTGTGTTGTGGGAACTGGTGCGGGAGAGGATACCCCTGTCCCCTAAAGGGGAACTAAGGTCGTAGAGTCAAATTAATTTTGAAAAATGTCGAAAGTAAAAAGCTACCTCTCTCTTATAAAATTCTCTCATACCATCTTCGCCATGCCGTTTGCGCTGATTGGATTTTTTCTTGGATTAATAAAGTATAGGGTTGATAAACTCATAGGGTTCGCATTCACCGACAAAGGCTGTGTTCCGATTTATGAGTATTCATTTTCCAAAGATTCTTTGCTTAACAAGTTGGCTAACGGACATGATAAATATTTCATTAGTGCAGGATATTTTCTCCTTGTCATCCTTTGTATGATCTTCGCCCGCAGCGCCGCCATGGCCTTCAACCGTTATCTCGACAGGACATTCGATGCAAAAAACCCAAGAACAGCTAGCAGGGAGATTCCCTCGGGTACATTGAAAGCAAACCGTGTGCTTTGGTTCACCATTGCCAATTGCCTGTTGTTCATTGCCTGTTGCTTTTTCATCAACAAACTTTGTTTTTACCTCTCGCCCGTCGCACTGGCCGTTGTACTAGGTTATAGTTATACCAAACGATTCACTCCGCTTTGTCATTTGATACTCGGGTTAGGTCTGAGTCTTGCCCCTATTGGCGCATATCTTGCGGTAACAGGTAGTTTTTCACTTTTACCTGTTCTATTTTCCCTATCCGTTCTTTTCTGGGTCAGCGGCTTTGATATTATATACGCGTTGCAGGATGAGGAGTTTGACAGATCACAAAAATTATATTCCATTCCTGCCTGGCTGGGAAAGGCAAAAGCATTGCGGGTTTCCGAATTGCTTCATGTGATGAGTATCGCAGCGATCATTGTCGCAGGACGGTATGGAGAGTTTGGATGGTTATACTGGATCGGTACGACTGTATTTATGTGTATGTTGATCTATCAGCATTCCATCGTCAAACCGACCGACCTTCAACGGGTAAATCTGGCGTTTATGACCGCCAATGGGATAGCTTCAGTTGTTTTTGCCATCTTTGTGATGGCTGATCTCTTTATTAATTAAAAAAACAGCCCGCAGATTTTGAAGATGATTAAGATTGACGCAGCAAAGATCTTAACTAGTCATCACCATCATAATAATCTGCGTTCTACTATATTTATATGGCCAGGATCATTTGTATAGATTACGGATTAAAGCGCACAGGCATCGCCGTTACTGATCCTTTACAGATCATCGCCACGGGACTGACCACCATTCATTCCCAAGAGCTGATCCCTTTTCTAAAAGATTATTTTGCCAGGGAACCCGTGGAACTGATCGTCATCGGCTGGCCGACCAATTGGGATGATTCCGCCACCCATGCCACACCCCTGGTTACCAATTGCATCAAACAATTGGAGAAGAACTTTCCCGCCATGCCCATTAAAAAGGTCGATGAACGCTATACCTCCAAAATGGCCAAAGACGCCATGCTGGAAATGGGAATGAAGAAAAAAGACCGGCGCAATAAGGCCCTGGTGGATGAGATCGCCGCTACTATTATGTTGCAGGAGTATCTGCGGTCCATCGGATAATCGTAAATTTGCCGATCATTTGAAAATTGGCAATCATGATCCTTCCCATTGTAGCATATGGTCACCCGGTACTGAGAAAGGTAGCAAGCGCAATAACGCCCGGTTTCCCCAACCTGGAGAAATTCATTGAGGATATGTGGGAGACCATGTACGCCAGCAGTGGGGTAGGGTTGGCAGCACCCCAGGTCAATAAGGATATCCGGCTTTTTGTTATCGACACGGAACAGATATTCGAAAATATGGATGAGGAGGAAAAAGAAGAATATGATGACGGGCCCGGTACGAAAGGGATCTTTATCAATGCCCGGGTAGTCAAACTCGGGGGTGATGAATGGTCATACAATGAAGGCTGCCTGAGTATCCCGAAGATCCGCGAAGATATTTACCGCCAGGAAACTGTTACGCTGACCTACCAGGATGCCAGCTTTGAAACGCATACGAAAACTTTTACGGGTATCACAGCAAGAGTGATATTGCACGAGTATGATCATATCGAGGGGAAACTCTTCATCGACCATATCTCTGCTTTAAAAAGAAAACTGATGAAGGGAAAGCTGAACGATATTTCCAAAGGCAAGATAAAAGTCGATTATAAAATGCTATTCCCCGGTTAAAGCGACCCCTGTGGATATATCATTTTATACGTATTTCCCCGCAATAAAATCATCAAAGGATTGTACTGATCTTATTACGGCATTGTGCAAACGCAGATTTGAAGTGTTTTTCCGGGGTGCCTGGCCCAGAAAGCAAAATAAGGTTTGATAATCAATATTTTTCAAATTTTTCCCCAGCCGGGCAAACTGAGAGGAAACGCTTAAAATAAAATTTGCCAAGAGAATTCTTCTTTATAATTTCGTGTCTCCTATAGAATGCCACCTGGTTAATCCTCTCATTTAAAGTAGCACCCAATTATCCTTTCAAGAGCCTTCCCGGCGCCTTATGTGCTATTAATAACCAATTAAAACTTATGCTTATGAGAAGAAGAATTACTCTTTCTTGTCTGGCAGTGTTCCTTGCTATTTCGTTCAATAGCAATGCACAGGTACCTTCCCTAAACCCCGTTAACGGAGTTGTACCGGCTGTTTTCAATTCAGCCGGCGGCCATGATTATAATCTGCCGTTAAAGACGACGATGTTTGAATGGAGTTTTGGAGAATTACTGCTGATCCAGGCTTTTGCTCCACCCGAC
>JANOHQ010000265.1:0-3510 GCA_031406595.1 Chitinophagaceae bacterium | reverse complement strand
CGAATTTGATCGGTAAGGCTGTATTTTTCTTCAGCCGGGAATTTTTTAGTTACCTCAAAGATATCCATAGCCAATTTGTATGCTTTTTGATAAACCATAAGATCTCTGTAATCGCCCATAAAATATCCTATTAGACTGGATCCTGTAAGGTCCCGGCCCTGAACTCAGAACTCACGACTCATAGCTCAAGAATTCTCTCTTCGTTCTTGATCTTCGTCATGTCATTCTTCTGCAGGATCTCTTTTGCAAGATTAAGATAATTCACCGAACCTTTGCTTTGTGCATCGTATAAAATAACGGGTTTGCCGGCGCTGGGTGCTTCGGCCAGTTTTGCATTCCGGTGGATGATCGTACTGAAGACCATGTCTTCGAAATGACGTCTTACCTCGCTGACCACCTGGTTGCAAAGCCGGAGCCGGCCGTCGTACATGGTCATGAGTATACCTTCGATCACCAGGGCAGTATTGAGCCTGCTCTGAACTATCTTTATCGTGTTGAGTAGTTTTCCCAGTCCTTCCAGCGCAAAGAATTCGCATTGTACCGGTACTACCACCGAATCAGCCGCACTTAGTGCATTGACTGTGATCAGCCCGAGAGAAGGGGAGCAGTCGATCACGATAAAATCGTATTCATCACGTATTGCCTCCAGTAAACTCTTTAACACCATTTCCCGGTTGGGGTAATTGATCATTTCGATCTCGGCACCCACCAGGTCGATATGCGAAGGGATCAGGTCCAGGTTGGGTATCTCGGTCTTCAGGATCACATCTTTAGCTCTTGCCTGGTTCACCATACAGTCGTAAAGACTCTTGGTAATATTATGAAGATCAAATCCCATACCGGTGGTGCTGTTGGCCTGTGGATCGCCGTCAACAAGCAATGTCTTGTACTCGAGTACAGCTAAACTTGCTGCCAGGTTGATCGCAGTCGTTGTTTTGCCAACTCCTCCTTTTTGATTTGCTACACCGATTATTCTTGCCATTTTGCCGAAAACTCCTTGAAAGTGAATGAATGTTTTGCCAAAGTAGAATAACTTTCAACCCAATCATAAATATTGGTACAGTTATTTATTCACGTTTGGCACTAGCGGTAAAATTGCCACCACTAAACAGGATAACAAAATTAAGTTTTGCCCATTTGCCGCCATTTTGCGGACATTAAGAGTGATCCCGGCAAAACTAAGTGTTCAGTAAAACAAAGTTCCGTTAAAGGTGTTTTTAATTTTGAATCAGCAGTTATGCGTAAATCTCGTTTTTGGTGGGTGGCGGTGGTATTAATGCTGCTGATCGATCTGTATTTTTTCCAGGCTCTGCAAGTGGTAACATCCGGCTCAGGTAGCGGTATCCGTATCATCGTGTATGCCTTGTACTGGCTACTATCGTTAGGGGCCGTAGCAATTTTCTGGGGCCTGCCGCATATGCGATCCAGGTTCCTCACCCGGCTTGCCGGCACCAACCTGTTTTCGATCATGATGGGTCTTTTCTTCGCGAAACTGGTGGCCTGTCTGTTTTTCCTCGGAAACGATATTTACCGGGTGGTGCATTGGCTGGGTGGCGATGCGGTATCCCGTTCCTACGAGGTCAGTTGGGCCGGTATCATTGCAGGAGGAACTTTATTTACAATACTCATATATGGGTTTAATAATAAATACCGGTACCAGGTAAAGCGGATCAAACTGCGCTATCCCAATTTACCGCCTGCATTTGCGGGTCTGAAAATCGTCCATATTTCCGATATCCATTCCGGCAGCCTGACCAATAAGCAAGCGGTGAGCAAAGGCGTACACAAGATCATGAAAGAAGAACCCGACCTGATCCTTTTTACCGGCGACCTCGTGAATAATGTAGCGGATGAAATGAACGACTATATCGATGTATTCAACCAGCTCAACGCACCGCTGGGTGTTTATTCTACCCTGGGCAATCACGATTATGGTGATTATGTGCATTGGCGCTCCGCGGAAGAAAAACAGGCCAACCTGGAGAAACTAAAACAGGTCCATTATATTATGGGCTGGCGTTTGCTGATGAACGAGCATGTGGTATTGGAAAAAGGAGAAGATAAGATCGCCGTGATGGGTATTGAAAACTGGAGCGCCAAAGCACGCTTTCCCAAATATGGTAGCCTGCGTAAAGCACATGAAGGTGCCAAAGACTATCCATTCAAAATACTGATGAGTCATGATCCCTCTCACTGGAAAGCAGAAGTGCTGAAGGATTATCCCGATATCGACCTGATGCTCGCTGGTCATACCCACGGGATGCAGTTCGGGCTCGAAATGCCCCTTCTCAAATTCAAATGGAGTCCCGTTCAATATGTCTATAAGGAGTGGGCCGGTCTCTATGAAATGAATGAACAGCGCCTCTATGTGAACCGGGGTTTTGGTTTCCTGGGCTACCCGGGCCGATCGGGTATAATGCCGGAGATCACGGTTTTGGAATTAAATACCTGATTGTTGGATGGTTCGCTGGTTTGATTGTTGCCCTAACCATCAAGCCATCAAGCCATTAACCAATTTTATCAATAACCCGGGAAGGCAGGGCCAGCCATTTAAGTTCAGCCGCCAATATGGCCGACTTGCGCCTTTTAAACTTTTTTTTGACCTTTAAGTCTTAAAACCGCTGAGCCGAGGCCCGGTCGTAGTACTGGTACCGGATACTCCGGAAGGAGTCCCTTGGATAACTGCCCGATGTATAAAAAATGGACCATCATACTGGCCTTTATGATGCTGGGTGTCGCTGCATATTCGCAGGGTAACCCCGCGGATACTACTATTGCACCCGTGACCGATCTTTCCGTGATCGATACCACACTTAACTACGACGAACTCTTCCAGGATTTTGATGCCTTTATGGATTCTATCTTATCGCCACATAGTTATTTGTTGACCAGCCTGTCCATGTCAAAGGGCTATTATAATTTCGAGAGGAAGAATAGCAGCAGTATTGAAACCCAAAAAAAGCTGACCTATTCTCCCACGATCGGGTATTATCACAAAGGTGGGTTAGGAATAACAGGTACCGGCTATATCGTGGATGATGGAGTGAACATGAATTTTTACCAGGGAGGGATCACCCCTTCTTTTGATTACCTCGGGAATAAAAAATTTGCTATAGGGATCTCGTATACAAAATTCTTTACCCGGGATTCATTGCCGTTTTATACCACACCATTGCAGAATGAACTCTATGCTTATTTCACTTACCGCAAATCGTGGATACGCCCCATGATCGCCCTGAGCTATGGCTGGGGTAGCCGTACCGATTTCGATGAACGGGAATCATTGATCCAGGATCTTCGCTTGCGGCGCCGGGGGTTTACCTATGTCAATACGGAAGAGAAGATCAGCGATTTCTCCCTCGTTACTTCGGTCCGTCATGATTTTTACTGGCTGGATGTCTTTACCTACAAGGATCATATCCGCTTCACACCACAGGTAGCGTTTACCAGCGGTACACAGAAATTCGGGTTTAACCAATCATCGAGCACCTATGGCACACTGCTCCGCAC
>JANOHQ010000261.1:0-27735 GCA_031406595.1 Chitinophagaceae bacterium | reverse complement strand
AAAGCAGATACCCTGTTTGCGGCACTGCTTCAAAAACCACTATAATTTTATTAGCTCGGCTGTTCCGATCGTTTTCAGTCCATTGAGTACTTTGATATAGTATTTGCCTTTCGAAAGCCTGCTGATTGGTAGCTCAATTGTTTTTTTACCGCTGCCTTTGGTCTCTTTCAACTGCATAACCAATCTTCCTTTTGCATCATATACGGCGATGGGCATATTGGTCACGGGATAAGCCGTTTCAATAACAAGCGTTACTGTTGCGCCGGATACCGGGTTCGGCTGCACTGTTACTGTTTCTTTATTCGGGTCGGGGTTGCCGGTTCCGGTGGCAAAACAACCACCTGTAATAGTGACATTGGCGGTATCAATATAGACCGCAGTAAAACTTGCAGAAGCGCTATCGATTATTTGGCGGATACGGTAGGAAACTGTTCCGGCTGCGGGGCTGATGATCGCATTGTTGAACTGGTAGGTATGAATTGCAAGGAGCGTACCTGCCTGGGGGTTTAGTTCCCCCACTTTGGTATAATTGGATTCACCGGGTACCTTTCTTTCTATTTCATATTTCATGGCGGCAACATCCTTACTCGTCCAGTTGATCGTGGCATTGCAGGCATTCACGGTTGCATTCGACGTAGCAAATTCAACCAGCAGGTTTCCAAAAGCTGTTTTCATATTGGGAATGCCATAACCCACCCGATCGTCGGGAGTGGTGAATTTGGATCCGGCTTCCCGTAGTGCCCGGATGATCTTCATATTATTATATTCCGGGAAAGCCTGCCAGAGAATGGTCCCTAATCCTGCCATATTGGGACAGGCAAACGAAGTTCCATTGGAAGTACCTACTGTATTGTTGGTGGCTTGTACCATGGCACTCACACCCACGGAAGCTAGATCTGGTTTTATTTGTCCGTCGGCGGAAGGGCCATAACTGGAGAATCCCCCTACAGCACCGGCTGTATTTACCGCGCCCACCGCTACCACGCTGTCACCATCGGAAGGTGTGATAAGGAAGTGCCAGCCGTTATTGCCTTCATTGCCTGCAGCGTTGAAAACAATCAACCCTTTTTTTGCCGCCAGGTCAGCTCCGATCACAGACATGGTGGTGTTCCCATTCATATTACTGTAGGTATAGTTGAACGTTGCATTATCAAAATCATAATACCCCAGTGAAGAAGAGATCACGTCGGAGCCAATACTGTCTGCTCTTTCAGCGCCGCAGACCCAGTTATGTTCCTCGATAGGGTATTCGCTGGCCACATCTTCTGTGCGGAATAAATGGAAACTGGCTTTGGGAGCTTTACCGATGAATTGGCCGGGAATATTGGCAGCGATCGTGGAGAGGCATTGCATACCATGTGAATTATCTTCCACCACACTTGCATTGCGGGACACAAAATCCCAGGTACTTAATACCTGCCCGTTCAGATTGATGCTATCAAATGCCTTAAGCGTGGTATAATTTAAGAAACCGCCATCCAGTACGGAGATCACCATTCCCTGTCCCCGTAAACCGATATTGTGCAGGAATTCGCCATTGTGGAGATGGATCTCGTTATAAGAGCCGGTCCCGTAATTAAAATAGTCAGCAGTTATTCTTTCCGTTGATGGCTGAACGGGAAGCGGTATCACTATTTCTTCGAGTTCGAATTTGTTCCTGCTGGTTACAGGCCCTTCTGCATTTCTCGCCGCCAATCCGCCGACACTTTGTACAAAAGCAAAACCGTTGATCGTTGTGATGGCGTTGGCATCATTGGTGAGAATGGTGACAGAGTTCAGCCATTTGGACACATTCAAGACGGTTACATTCGGAACATTTTTTATCTGCGTTACATAGGCCGGTGTAACCGGTAGATCGGTACTGTCTATTGAGATGCCATACCTTGTTCTCCGGTCAACAGCCCGCTGGCTTAAGTAAGCAGTGGGAGATGAAAAATTAAAAGGAGTACCTCCCTTGTTCTTCAGTTTTACAAGGTAACGGCTGAACTGGGCTTCGGCTCCAGTTGCAACAGATAAGAATACTGCGAAAAGGAGTAATAGTTTCTTCATGGACACCAGCTTTTTTAGCATCACCAAATTTACGGCAGAAAAGGGAGATTAGTTGTGGTCGATCATCCACATCGTGATCCCAAAGCCTGTATAATAGGGACCACCGGAGCCACCGGTATTTGGCTGGTAATCCCACAAGGTATATTCCCGGTAAACGAGACCGATGTTTTTGGCATATTTTTCCACACCTCTTGATTTGGACGCATAGGAAGCAGGGGAGATAATAGGAACATTAAAGGATTCATCTACTTCTTCTACGCTGAATACATCGGTGTAGTTATTCCCTCTATGGCTGAATGAAGAGGCCGATCCATCATAATAGAAATCCCAGTCCTGGATCGAGATATCATTACTGAATGTATAAGCCGGATCATAGGGTTCATTGGGAAGATATTTATTTCCCTTCCAACTGAATCCGTCTTTCAGGGGCATATGCATTTTGATAAAGCGGAAATTGTCTTCGATCACTTCTACCTGGTCAGCTAATGGGGTAACCATATAGGTTCCAGAAGGTTGCCAGGATTGTAATCCAACAGAGTCTCTTATATAACGATAAACCCTGTAACTGGGTCTGCCGAGGTTATCGGTGATGAGTGCATCTACCTGGTCCTTGACCTGATAACGGTGTGTCTCGATCGTTCTTCCAAAATTGCTAAAAACCAATGAATCCAGGCGGTAAGTGATGTACTTACCGGGTGCAAGCAACATGTAATCGCTGGCTTTGTCTGTAACGAATTCCTCTTTTTCATTGCATGAAAAAAGAGTGATGACCAGGGTGGCCAGAAGACTGATGCGGGTCAATGATACAATTCTCATAAGAGGTTTTTCTGGTGTTCGCGGGATACAAATTTGCCGCTTAAAGCTACTAACAAAAAGCGGGGAAACATAATTCCCCGCTTTAAAACGTAATTTTTTCGACTTTATTGCTTGATCCTAAACGAGTTCGCCCCGTTGGATGATGCCTCCGCCGATGACATCATCGCCTTCATAAAACACAGCACTCTGGCCAGGTGCAATGCCCTTTACATTTTCGTAAAAGCGGATCCTGGCGACCCCGTTTTCCATGTAAATATTTGACAGGGCGCCCTTATCCTTGTATCGGATCTTTGTCACTGCTTCCATTCCCGGCGTGATCGAATCATATTTGATAAGATTTATTTTGCCCACTTTCATTTCATTCTGATCAAGATCATCTTCATCACCCAGAGTAACGGTATTATTATCGGGATCGATCTTTGTGACAAATACCGGTTTGCCAAACGTGATATCCAGGCCTTTTCGCTGGCCGACCGTATAAAAAGGATAGCCTTTATGCTGGCCGAGGATCTTCCCGTCTTTATCAACAAAATTACCGCCGGCCACCCTTTCTTCCAGGCCATCCACACGGCGTTTTAAAAAACCACGGTAATCGTTATCCGGGACAAAACATATTTCATAGCTCTCGCTTTTCTTTGCCAGTTCTGGATAACCATAGTCCAGCGCCATTTGCCTGATCTCGGTCTTGCGAAACGGTGCCAGTGGTAATAAAGTGCGGCTGAGCAGGTCCTGTTGTAAACCCCAGAGCACATAACTCTGGTCTTTGGTATCGTCGATCGCTTTGCTGATGACGAACCGCCCATTGTCATGTTGGCGGATCTTTGCATAATGACCAGTAGCGATAAAATCACAACCCAGCGCATCTGCTCTTTTTAGAAGTGCCCGCCATTTAATATGGGTATTGCACAGCACACAGGGATTGGGAGTACGGCCGGCGAGGTATTCATCCACAAAATTCTCGATCACAAAATCGCCGAACTCTTCCCGTATATCGAGAATATAATGTGCAAAGCCGTGTTCAACAGCTGCCTGTCTCGCATCGTTAAAGCTATCCACATTGCAGCAGCCGGTTTCTTTTTTACCACCGCCACTGCTGGAATAATCCCATGTTTTCATGGTGATACCTACCACTTCGTAACCTTCATCATTGAGCATCAGGGCTGCTACGGTACTATCGATACCGCCGCTCATGGCCATCAGCACTTTTCCTTTCTTACTCATTTCCTAAAAAATTGCAAGCTGCAAAGATACGGATGAAAGGGCGTGTTTTAAAAGCTTATTCCTTGTTGCAAGAGGCTGGTTTTAAAGGGGGTTTCTTTATTTTCAATTTGTACCCGGCTGCATAACGGGTTATTCCGGGCATCGGATCATTTTTGATCAGCCTGCTGCAGTAATTTTTTTATGATCACAATTTGTCCCAAATGATAATGCGTATGTTCAATGATCCCGTGGAGGTTCCGGTAATAGCTTCCATATTTTTTATCTGCAAGATCTTCTTCCAGTATGGGTTCCGGTAATTGTTCAACGAGACCGGCAAAGGTTTCCGCATCTGTCCAGGTCTTCTCCAGTAGTTTTTCCCAGTCTTGGGCTGTAATGATCGGGGGGTGGTCAAAACTAAATTTGTCATGCCCATCGAGCGGTTCCCGCCGCAAGACCTTTGTCACGACACTTACATAATAATTGATATGGTAAATAAGGGCGGCAATCGTATTAAAGGAATGGACTTTTGTTGTGGCCTGTTGCCAGCTGATACCTTCCAGGGTTTCTTTAAGATTCACCGAGGTCCAGTTGCCTCCAAAATGAACCTCCCGGAAATGTTTTGCTATTTGTGCTGATGTATTCATGGCGCAAAAGGGGACGATTCTAACTATAATTTTGGCTTCTACAAATCTAAATAAAAAGGACTGACACTCCTTTCGGAATATCAGTCCTTGTTTTAAACCAGTGATGAAGTTTGTCCGTGTTATTTTTTCAATGAAGGCAACAGCTCGTCCAGCCCTTCCATTGCCATTGTGAGTCCTTCTTTGAAGCCCATTTGAATGGTTGCTTCCAATTGAGCAAGATCACCATAAGTGATATGGAATTCCACCAATGTTATTTCTCCCTTACCAGTGAACCTGACATCCCATTTAGACTGTGGCATCTCTTTGTTTATAGTACCGTTCGCATCAGCGAATGCATCAAGTCCTGTATATCTTCTTTGAACCTGGATTTGCTCAAAATTTGCCAGGGCCCAATGCTCTTCACCGTTCGGCCCTACCATGGCATAATGCCAGTGGCCGCCTTCACGGAAGTCCATTATTTTGGTTTTTGCTTTCCATGGTTTTGGTGCCCACCATTGATCAAGGATCTCACTTTTGGTATAAGCGTCCCAAACCAATGGAAGTTCGGCCGCGAACTCTCTTTTCACAGTTATACTGTTGTTTTCTTTGTCGACTAAAAAGTCAAATGCCAGGTTATGTGTCATTTTTTACTTTTTTTAGTGTTAATAATACTTTGTCCAGTTGATCAAAGCGGCTTTCCCAGATCTTCCTGAACTGTTCAAGCCATTTATCGATCTCTTTCATTTTTGTTGCATTGAGCTGGTAGAAGATCTCCCGGCCGGAATACTCCTGTTTTACCAGTTGGCATTCGGTCAAAATGCGCAGGTGTTTGGAAACCGCCTGGCGGGTGCTGTCAAAATGTTCAGCAATTGCGTTGGGGGTCATTGCATGGGAGGCGATCAGTAAAATGATCGCCCTTCTTGTTGGGTCTGCAATGGCCTGGAAAACATCTCTTCTCATGGTCGGTTATTTTTACGAAACTGTTCAGTTGCAAATATACGTGCAACTAATCGGTTTCGCAAAATTTATTTTTAGCCTTCCCGGCGGAAGCAAAAAGCAACCTGGACAAGTGGTGTTTTTTGGTTTTTCAATGACTGGGATAAAGACCCGGGAATATTTTTTACAAAAAACCTGCTGTAGGGCGTAGGGGTGAAAACAATTATATTTACAGAAACAGCCACTTTGACTGATACTGCCAGAAATATTGAACATCATCCTTTTTTGGAAAATACCGGTGAGTTGGGCGAACTCGTACTACAATACAATTGGGCGGCCACCTGTATCGGTGATATGAAGAACTGGCCCCTGAGCCTCCGGATCACACTGGCTAATGTTCTTCACTCAGCTTTCCCGATGTTTTTATTCTGGGGTACTGATTTCCTCTGCTTTTATAATGAGGCATTTCGCCCCAGCCTGGGGGCAGAAGGCAAGCATCCTGCTATCGGAAAAAAAGCGATCGTTGTTTGGGGCGAGATCTGGCATATCATTGGCCCGCTTATTCAGCAGGTTGCTGTAACCCGGAAGCCCGTATGGTTTGAAGACCGGCTGGTGCCTTTCTACAGGGATGGAAAAGTGGAAGATATTTACTGGACCTTCAGCTATAGTCCCGCCTTTGGTGAGGATGACCAGGTAATGGGCGTATTGGTTACTTGTGTTGAAACCACCAAAGCTGTTTTGGCCAGGCAAGGTGAAGAAAAGAAGGACGAATAGCTTTGGCCTATTGATTGATAGAGGTGATCCACCAGGTATTCCCAAACGGATCCAATACGCCACAGGTTCGGCCATAGTTTTGATCCGATAACTCCATGACCGTCGTCGCCCCGCTGTCCATCGCTTTCTGGTAGGTTTCATCGGGGTTTTCCACATATACAAATAAATTGGCCGTTTGTTTTTTCCATTGTTCTGTTGCATCGGTAAACATTATAGTACTGCCACCGATCGTTATCTCCGAATGAATGACCGTTTTGTGATCTTCCCGCATCTTATGCATTGATGTTGTCAGTGCTGCATTGAAAACTGCTTTTGTAAAATCGATAAATTTCAAGGCCCCGTTCAGCATTAAATAAGGCATTACGACCTGGTGTCCGTTAGGTAAGTTCATTTGGTATTTTTTGATGATTGATAAGAGGTCAAAACTATGCCGGCGCTAACTTACAAAATTGGAAAAATCCGACATTCTTTAGCTACTCTTTCCATTTGGTCGTTTCTGTTTTCCCGGAGAAATATTCTTTGGGAGTATGACCTGAGAATGATTTAAAATCCTGTATAAAATGGGATTGATCGTAATAGCCAGCATCATAAGCAATGCTGGTCAGGCTCTTTTCTACTTTTCCAAACTGGCTTGCGGCAGATTGAAAACGTATGATCCGGGAGAATAGTTTGGGGCTAAATCCGGCAAACCGTTTGAAATTTCTTTCAAAATGCCGGGTAGAAAGAAAATTCCGTTTGGCCAGATCTTCCACGCTGGTCATTCCGTTAATAGCAATGATGTGCCGGATCGTTTCAAAAACGCCTGGTGGTGGTTTTTTTGCTTTTGACAGTTTGTCTTCAAGGAACCGGGCGAGAATATTGACCCTTGAACGATTATCCGGGACCAGCATAATTTTTTCATTTATTTCATCCGCCTTTTCCCCCATCAATGTCTTAAGGTCAAGCATTTGATTGCTGAGTTCTGTTGCCGGCAGTGAAAACAGTTGTGAAAGGGCAAAAGGATAGAGATAAGCACCAAAAATCCCGAAATTATTTTTTATGATGAATCTTCTGACGATCTGTGATTGCCCCCCGATCCCCGATTGGAAGGATGATTCAATTGAATTATCCGGAACCAGCTCGTCAAATATACCGTTGTAATGAAAAAGCAATTCAGCGCATCCGTCCGCCATAGACCGATGGACATAGGGGTTGTCACCCGACGCTTCTCCTTCCAGCACCCAAAAAAACCTCACATATTCTGCGAGATATGGGGGTGGTGGAATGGTGAAGTAGTTCATGTTGACGCATTAGTTCGAAACCTGGCACAAAGATGAGGTATAATCATTAGCCTGCATACCCGCGTATTTCGAAATAAATGCAGGATTCAACTCGCCAACTCTTCCTCTAAAACACCCGCTGCAAAATCAATCTCTCTTTCTGTATTAAAAATATGGCAACTGAACCGTATGCCATTGAACCATTGTTTATGAGTTGGGCGAATACTTAGTTTATGTTTTTCCCGCAGCATTTTCACAAATGAAGTTCTTTCGATCGTATCCGGGATCTTGCAGGCAAGCAAGGGGGAGGCGAGCGGCCCGGCAGGAGGACTTACAATGGCCAATTGAGGAATCGCAAATAGTCGCTCATACAACCTGTTGCGGAGCGATAAATTATGTTCTTCCACTTTAGTGATACCAACCGATTCGAGCCACTCAATGGCTTTGGCCAAACCAAGGATGCACGGTAAGTTTACCACACCATTTCCATCATTGTAGGTTTTGTAGGAAGCTTCAAACTGTATGGGGCGAATAATATCCTGGGCTTCTTTGGACAGGTAGAGCAGCCCCGTTCCCTTCGGTCCCATCAACCATTTGTGCCCGCTTGTGGCATAGGCATGACATCCCAGTTCTTTTACATTTACGTTGATAGCCCCGGCTGCTTGTGCCCCATCTACTATACATAAGATCCCCTTCGACCGGGCAACCGATGATATCTCAGCGATCGGTGCCAGCAACCCTGTGGAGGAAAAAATATGACTGATGCTGATAAGTCTTGTTTTCTTCCTGGTATTGTCTCTGATTTTTTTTAATAGTAATTCAGCATTGTTTTCACCCGGTGGAATCACTATTGTATCGATGATTACGCCGTAATATTTGGCAAAATAATTCCAGCATAATATACCTCCGCCATGCTCCTGGTCTGTAGTAAGTATGCGGTCCCCGGCTTTTAGCCGTAAGCCCTGCGCCAAAGCATTCATCCCATTGGTCGTACTGGTTGTCATCAGCATTTCGCTGGTATCGCAACCGAGAAATCTCGCGGCAGTGATCCTGGTTTTTTCTGCCAATGCTTCTGCCCCGGATCCTCCATAGAATTGTACGGGGAATGATTCCAGTTCTTCCCATGCTTTTTTTGATGCTTCAATGGTTTCCCGGCGGCAGGGACCCAGTGTTCCGGTATTCAGGTAAACAAGACCATCCGCAAACAGGTATTCACTGTCAGTGTCTTCACCCGTAAGCAATGAACTACCCTGGGCCTTTGCGTTGGAAAAAGGCGATAAAAGGATCCCGCCGGCAGTACCCGCTGTAATGGCGCTCAAAAATTTTCTCCGGTTATAGTTGGCTGGTTTCATGATCGGGCTTGTGAAAGCGCCATGAATGTAAAGAATTTTCTGCTTTGAGTTAGCACGACTTTTGATGCTACGTTCCCTGGGCTGTAAATAGATCGACTCAGAACAAGGAGAAGACGATCTTTCTGGAAATAATTCAAATGCCGTTGTTTGTTTATCTTTAAATACATTATATGGTCAATAATTTTAATAAGCCGATCATCCCCCCGGATGAGGAATTGCGTTTAAAAGCGCTGGAGTATTTTGATATTTTGAATGAATTGCCGGATAGGTATTTTACAAATCTCGCTCATATCATTGCTCTTGCTTTTAATGCTGAGATCGCTTTGATTTCTTTGGTGGGAGAACATGACGTTTATTTCAAAGGAAATTATGGGATGAAGGGGGTGAAAAAAATGGACAGGGGAACAAGCCTGTGTTCCTTAGCGATCCTTGATCCTGATCCTACTGTTTTTAGCGACGCCTTGAAGGAGCCCTGCCTGTTAAGTAACCCGCTGGTTATAGGTGAGTTTGGACTTCGGTTCTATGCCGGTGCACCCGTTGTCACCAGGGAAGGTTTTAGTCTTGGCACCGTTTGTATCGTAGGTAAAGAACCAAGAGATTTTACTCAACAGGAGAAAGCCCTCCTGGTTCTGTTCGCGGAGAATGCCATGATCGAGATTGAATCGCGGCGTGAGATACAAAGATAGATTTCAGTTTGCTTGTTTACCTTATCAATACAAATTGCCCAAGGTGATAAGACAGGTGAGTTGTTCGGGTGACCATGATGTTTAGTTTATTACGATGAGGTTCCTTGTTAAAGTCTTCTGCAGAAACAGCAGTATGTTTTTCAAACCACTCCTCCGGTGTTAAACTATCGATTCGCTGCGTTAGCACGGCATTTAATCTCTGCCAGGCGGCTCTCAGCTCTTTCGCGGAAGGAAGGGCTGTTACTGCTTTGTCGGGTGAGGTAATAAAAGGTTCAGCTAATTCAGGGTATAATTTGTCTCCCCAATTCAGCAGGCGCAACATATCATCATGCACCGCTATAAGATGCCCCAGTAAATATATTCCCCTGTTCTTGCCGGGAGCAATTTCTTTTTGCAACTGTTCGTCGGTGATGGAACTAAGGGCAGTTTCAAAACTTGTTATTAGTGCATACCACCTGTCCAGGATCATTTTCACCATTATTTGATTGGAACTCATTTTTTTTGTTTTTAGTTATTGGCAGATCGTTTGCCGGTATTGTTATGTAACGGAGTTAATTCGCGGAACTCAATTTCTTTTCGTTTTCTGTTTGTGGCTTGCCCTTGCCATTGGGCATGCCTTTACCAGTGGTGATCAGGCTGCGCAAACTGTTTTGTATATAATTGGTCCAGGCGGCTTTGCAGATGTCGAAGCATTCATATTCCGGCACCAGTCCGAGGTGAGTAACGCTGATCTGCGTTTTGTTATCCTTTTTGGTAATGTCAAAAATAATTTTGGTGCCGGTCCATTCCTTGCTGTCTTTCGTGAAGTTGAAATAATTGTCCCGCACCAACCAAACCACTTTTTTGCCGGGAATAACTTCGATCAGTTTTATTTTACAGCGATGCACATCTTCGTAATGATAGTTAAACTCATCATTGAGCTTGTTGGTGTTGCCTTCAATTTCTTCTGACCACCATCCCCGGACATTGTTGATAGCATCAAATACCTCTCCAGGGGACTGGTCTACCACCAGGGTAGTGTTAAAATCGGGTGTTGTCATTTTCTGTGTTTTTATATCTTGAGTAAATGCGGATACCAGGCCTGCAGCAAGCATACAAGTTAGCATTACTTGTTTCAGAGTAGCTGTATGGCTGGTATTTGTCATAGTGTATTATTGTAAGTGTGCTTGTCATTTTTTTAACCAGGTTTTTGATAAGACAGCAAAGCTATTGTCCAAAAGGCAAACCAGTGGGGTGTGAAATGGACATTCTTACGGGTTGATTTGGACATGATCTTTTTTTATCTTTGTCAAAAATTGCTCAATGAAACATATTACCATCATTGTACCGGACGGGCAGAGTAATTTAAGCACTATCGCGTGTATAGCAGGTGCTTACGAAATATTTACAAGAGCCAATGGCTATTGGGTGCAGACCCCATCGGGTAAGCCAGCCAGGAAAAAGGAATCGTTTTCCATCCAGTTGGCCGGCGTTTCAAAAAAGGCAGAATTTGATAAGGGTTTATTTACAGTAAAGCCACAGGCTCATATATCGGCCATTGCGAAGACCAATCTCATTATTATTCCTTCCCTGGTGAAGGATTATCAGAAAGCCATGAAGGGAAATAAATTGCTGGTTGACTGGATCGGGCAGCAATATAAGGGGGGCGCTGAAATAGCCAGTATGTGTACGGGTGCGTTCATGCTGGCATCAGCAGGTTTGCTGGATGGCAAGAGTTGTTCAACACATTGGTCTGCTGCGGAGACTTTCAGAACGATGTTTCCCAAAGTGAAGCTGGAAGCGGACAAGCTGATCACGGATGAACATGGCATTTATACCAATGGCGGGGCTTATTCTTTCCTGAACCTGGTGATCTACCTGGTAGAGAAGTACTATGACAGGCAAACCGCTATTTATTGTTCCAAGATCTTTCAAATTGAAATGGACAGGCAAAACCAGTCGGCATTCGCCATATTTACCGGGCAGAAATTGCACGGAGATGAAATGGTTCAGCAGGCACAGGCATATATTGAAAGTAAAGTGGATGAAAAAATATCCGTGGAAGATATCTCTTCTAAGTTTGCGGTAGGCAGGCGGAACTTTGACAGGCGTTTTATCAAAGCCACCGGCAATACGCCTGGTGAATATGCGCAACGGGTAAAGATTGAATCAGCGAAGAAAGCATTTGAAACCAGCCGCAAAACGATCAATGAAGTAATGTACGAAGTGGGTTATTCGGACGTGAAAGCCTTCCGGGAAGTATTTAGAAAAATCACCGGTATGTCGCCTTTGGAATACCGGGGCAGGTATAATAAAGAGGCATTAGTGAAACAATCAACCGGGGTAACCTGAGCTTCATTTTGAATAGTAACAATTGTCGTGGTTACTTGTCTTATACGGTTACAACCAGTTTGCCTTTGTGCTCTCCTTTCTCAAAGATCCTGAATGCTTCTTGAATTTCCTCCAGCTTGTACGGGCCGTCTATAAATGGTTTAACTTTTCCTGCTTCAAAAAGCTCATTCATATATAACAGGTCCTTGTTTGTTTTCAGGCTAACGATGCGGATGTATTTTTTACGGATCAGCGAGATCCACGGCCCCAGTAATAAAGCCTGGAGAAGCCGGCTGATGGAACCACCAACGGTAACATATACTCCTTTGGGAGTCAGTGCACGGGCATAAGCAAACGGCGAACGATTAGTCTTTACATCAAGGACCAGGTCATAGCGCTGACCATTTTTTGTGAAGTCTTGCTGTGTATAATCAATCACATGATCAAAGCCAATTGACCGCATCATGTCCAATTTGCCGGTGCTATCAACACCCGTTACTTCTGCACCGTATAGTTTGGCGATCTGTATGCCAAAAGTACCCACACCTCCGCCGGCACCGTTGATCAATAGCTTTTGTCCAGTCTTAATTTTTCCTTTATCAATAAGCCCTTGCACCGCGAGCATAGCAGCCTGTGGTATGGCTGCGGCTTCTTCGAAACTCATGGTTGCAGGTTTCAGCGCCAGCATCTTTTCGGGAGCACAGGCATACCCGGCAAAACCTCCCCAGCGACCACTCAGGTCACCATACACATCATCTCCTGTTTTAAACTTCGTTACATTTTTACCAACGGATTCAACTCGTCCAGCAATATCGGAACCCAGTATTTTTCTTTTTGGTTTTCGCAGACCGTTTATCAGGCGATTGATGAAATCACCATGGAGAAGGCCATCATCCCAATCATTTATAGAGACGGCATGAACTTTTACAAGGACCTCGTCATCTTTTGGTTGAGGCTTTTCTATTTCCCGGAGCTGAAGCACTTCAGGACCTCCGTATTTTGTATAGACGATCGCCTTCATGGTAGAAAATTCATTTTCAAATGTCAGCGTTTAAGGTCATCAAACGTCCGGCTAATGTAAGGATCTCCCCAACTTATTGAACCGGGATTTCGGTGAACTGCATATTTAACCCGGTTGGATACTCCGAAATTGACACACTCTCCAACCAGGAATGGCTCGGGTCGTCATTGGGACTTCTGCCGGGCTGTTATGATCAGTGGATGAATCTTTTATCAAATGTGTCAATTGTCCATTTAGTTGTATTGCATAAATGCTCCCGGTCGAGTTTCTCATACGCTTTCAGCATTTCTTCCAGGCAGTTTTTAGCCAGTTCATAGTTTGTCCATTCCTTCCAGTATAATTCTTTAAGGTAAAATAACTGGGAAGCATATAAACCTTCAGTAGACATATCAAAAGCCAATTGTTCATATTGTGCAATGGCTTTATCCCGGTTTAAATGATCATATTTTGTTGTATGGCTACTGTCAAAGTACTTCTCCGGCGCAAATACCCCGGCTCCATCGGATGTGTCAACAAATTTCCAACCGGGTTTCGATGGGTATCTTATTCTTAAAGGCATCCCGGATTTATCGTAACGTCCCCTGTCAATGATAGTGGGATCAAGTCCAAGTTCTTTTAAGAGTGGCAGATGATTGCGGATACTCTCCTCGTCACATAGTAAGTTTTGAAAAAGGCTATGGGTGTCAATTCCTATTATTACAACCCCGTCATCATCCATTGGGCATATCTCCCCGGAAGGGTAATCGTCTTCGTCCATAGTATGAATGACAAAGCCATAATGAATGCCATCGCCCCCGGTACTTGCAAAGGGAAACAATTCAATGGGTGTTTGCTGGTATCTTGCCTCATTGCCCTCGATCCTCAAAAGCCCGAAAACGTCAAACAGGGTGTCCGGGGTGTCAGTGCCGGCTTCCCGGCAATAAGCGTCAACAGTGGAAAGGAAATGGAAAAAAGGTTTTGGAATTTTTATTCCAAAATATTTTACGGCTTCGTTGTATGTTTCAAAAGGGAGCAAGGTCTTTATTTTTTGGTCAATGATGCCAGGTGTTCATCATGGGAAGCTAAATGCTGATCGTGCGAATTCAAATGATCGCTATGTGAGTTCAGCCTGCCAGGTACATTTTCATTGGAAGCTACTATCGATTTAATGGCTTCATCATGTTTTTGCAGTAGCGCCGTAATAGCTGACAGGTAATTTATAATTTCCTTTATTTTCTTGCTGTCAGTTGGCAGGTTATTGATCTCGTGTGCATTGAAATCGGAAAGTACTAAATTTTTTTGATCTGGATTTATCATATAACAGGGTTTACAATTTTAGCGGCAATTGGATAAAATAACCCACAAGGTTATGGCTTTCTGCATTCCCGTATTTTGTGATTTGTCAGCCGGAACAGAAGCCGATTGAAAACTAAAGTTAAACTATACGACTGGGATTGTTTTAAAAGCCTTCGCCGTTTTTTCCTCCCGATTCAGTAATTTCCATGCTTATAAAACTGTGTATGAAAAAAATGCTTTGCTTTGTTCCGCTCGCAAGGACGCTCCGTTTCTTATCACTTGCATTTTGCCTATTGTCTATTGCCCATTGTCTCCCCGCCCAGGACCTGAAATACTTTCTCCCTGATTCTGTTTCCTATAATCCTTCCATTCCCAAACCCAAAGACATTATCTACCATGAAGTGGGAGAGTACCATGTGACCCATGATCGTCTCGTCAATTATATGAAAGCAGTAGCGGCAGCCGCACCGGGCAGGATCAAACTGGAAACGATGGGTCTTACCTATGAGAACCGCCCCCAGGTATTACTGATCATCACTTCTCCCCGTAATCATCAGCGGCTGGAAGAAATAAGACAACAGCATGTGCAATTAACGGATCCTTCCCAATCGGGTTCATTGAATATTGACAATATGCCCATCGTAGTATGGATCGGGCATTCCATTCATGGTAATGAGCAGAGTGGCACCAACGCCTCGCTTGTCAGCGCCTATTATTTAGCCGCAGCCCAGGGAAAGCCAATCGATGAATTATTGGAAAACACCGTGATCCTTTTCGATCCTTCTTTTAATCCCGATGGAATGCAACGTTTCTCCACCTGGGTGAACCAGCATAAAAGCAAGAACCTTGTCAGCGATCCAAATGACAGGGAGTTTAATGAGGTATGGCCGGGTGGCCGTTTCAACCATTACTGGTTCGACCTGAATCGTGACTGGTTACCTGCTGTGCATGTAGAAAGCCAGCACAGGCTGGAATGGTTTCATAAATGGAAACCCAATATCCTCACCGATCATCATGAACAGGGAAGCAATGCCACTTTCTTTTTTCAACCCGGTGTGCCCTCGAGAGTAAATCCTTTAACGCCGGATAAGAACCAGGAACTGACTGCCAAACTGGGGAAATTCCATGCACAGTTCTTAGATCGTATTGGCTCCCTCTATTTCACCAAAGAGAACTATGACGATTTTTATTATGGTAAAGGTTCTACCTATCCCGATATCAATGGTGCTATTGGGATATTATTTGAACAGGCATCGTCAAGGGGACATTTACAGCAAACCAATAACGGGTTGCTTTCTTTTCCCTTTACCATCCGGAACCAGTTTGTAACGGCATTGTCCACACTGGAAGGGGCAAAGCAATTGAGAAAGGAATTCCTGTCATGGCAACGAGATTTTTATAAAAATGCGGTCGCCGAAGCTGCTTTAGCTACTATCAAAGCTTATGTGTATGGCGATGAGAATGATAAAAGCAAGACAGCCGCTTTCACCCAAATGTTGTTGCGTCATCAAATTGAAGTGTATGAACTGAAAGGGAATATTGCTGCAGAGGGTAACAATTTCAGGCAGGGATCTTCCTTTGTTGTGCCAGCAGGTCAGCCACAGTATAAACTGATCCGTTCTATTTTTGAAAAGACATTTAACTACAAGGATAGCCTGTTCTATGATATCACCTCCTGGACTATGCCGCTTGCTTTTGGTCTGCCTGCTGCAGAATTGGGAGCATTACAATTTACTTCCACTGCGGGGAGCAGGGTCACTACCGCAAATTTCCCCGTCGGTGAAGTATCCGGTGGCCGTTCCGATATCGCTTACCTGGTGGAATGGGATGACCTGAATGCGCCTGCTGCTTTATACGATATGCAGGAAAAAGGGATCATCACCAAAGTGGCCACGAATAAATTTGACATCAATATTGGCACCAGCTCCAAAAGTTTTGACTATGGTACAGTAATGGTGCCGGTGCAATTGCAGAGCCTCAATAGCGAAAAAATATTTCAGCTGTTGACAGAGACAGCGAAAAAGTATGGCGTTAAGGTATATGCTGTAAAATCCGGTAATGTGAATACCGGCAGCGACCTGGGCAGCAGTAAGTTTTCACTCGTGGCAAAACCTTCTATTGCTATGATCACCGGTACGGGGGTAAATGCCACTGATGCAGGTGAAGTATGGCATTTGTTGGATCAACGCATGAACATACCGGCTACTCACCTGGAACCTCCGGTATTCAACCGGGTTGAATTGAACAGGTATAACACCATCATTCTGGTGGGTGGCACCTACCCCGATCTGAACAAAGAAAAACTAAAAACCTGGGTGCAGGCCGGTGGCGTATTGATCTTAACAGAAGAAGCAGTGACATGGGCAGCAACGAATGGGATCAGCGATGTGAAATTTAAAAAAGCCAGGTCGCCGGTAGACAGCGCGCAAACATTATCCTATACGGAAAGAGAGCAGATCGATGGAGCACAGCAGATACAGGGTGCTATTTTCGGTGCCGATGCAGACCTCGCACATCCATTGGCCTACGGCTACAATCAAAAAACGGTAAGCCTGTTCAAAGCCAACCGGGTATTCATGGAAAAAAGCAAGAATCCCTATGCTACTCCTTTTTCTTATGGTGCCAAACCCATGCAAAGTGGTTGGGTGAGTAAGGAGAACGGGGACGTGATCAGGAATTCCGCGGCTGTGGTCGTGAATACGGTCGGCAGTGGTCGGGTGATCAATATCGCTGACAATCCCAATTTCCGGGCTTTCTGGCTGGGAGGCAGTAAGTTGTTCATGAATGCGATCTTCTTTGGACGGATCATCGATGCGGCAAGTGGAAGAACGGATTAAGCAATAAGCAATAGTTGATGACTTGCGGATTTGCTGTCTTTCGGACTTCCGTCTCCGGACTATTTATCAACAATCGTCCGGTCCCTGTGGAGGAGTGATGTACTCTTGTTAAATTGCATCCCTAATTAATTACGTCACTTTAAAAATTGAGCACTATGATTAAAATGCAGGTTATCGGCCGTTTGGGTAAAGATTGTGTGGTGAACACAGTGAACGGCAAAAACGTTATCAACTTTACAGTCGCCCATTCCGAAAAGTACAAGGACAGCCAGGGTACACTCCAGGAAAAGACCACTTGGGTGGATTGTGCTTACTGGACAGACCGGACAGCAGTAGCTCCTTATTTGCAGAAAGGCACACAGGTATTTGTAGAGGGTCAGCCGGAAGCAAGATCTTTCCAGCGCAATGATGGTACACCGGGTTCTTCTCTTTCGCTTCGTGTAAGAGAAGTGCAATTGCTGGGTTCCAAGAATGAGAATTCGGGCGGCAGCGGATCTTATCAGCCAGCCAACAATGCCTCTTCAGCACTATCGGGGAGCAACAGCAATGTTCCTTCGCCGAGTGATATCACGGAACCGGTAGACGATCTGCCTTTTTAATGAGAACCAATACTATTTGCTTAAAATGCCCCGTTGAACATGGGGCATTTTTATTATGGCTGCATAGAAGTTATTGGGCTAAAGCCATTCTGTATTTGTTAACTATCCCGGGGTTAAAACTCCGGGCAATTGATCGCTTCAATAGGCATGGTTAATTGCTACGGTCTTCAGGCCGTGGGCCAGGAATGAAATTATGACGCGGGCTTTAGCCCAAAAAGTAACGATAATCCCGAAGAGGTGATATAATAGCTTAAATGATTGAAGGCTCCGGTCACCCGACACCCGGCTGCCATCTCCCGTCCCCCGACTATCTTTGCCCCATGCCAGCACAACTGTTTTCCTACCAGCAATTATTTGAATTTTCCCGGTCCGTTTTTCAAAAAATAGGTTGCACTGATGAACATGCGGCCACGGCTGCCAAAGCACTACTGGCCGCAGATGTCAGGGGCATCGATTCACATGGTGTAGCGAGGCTGAGTGGATATGTAAGACTATGGGAAGTAAAACGGGTGAATGCAAGACCGGCGATAAAGATCATTCATGAAACTCCCTCTACTGCCGTAGTGGACGGTGATAGTGGACTGGGACTGGTGATCGCACCGTTTGCGATGCAGGTGGCCATTGAAAAAGCAAGACAGGTGGGTACTGGTTGGGTGAGTGTGCAAAACAGTAATCATTTTGGTATCGCCGCGCATCATGCGATGATGGCATTGGAAAATGATATGATCGGGATAGCGATGACCAATGCAAGCCCATTGGTAGCACCCACCTTTTCGATCGATAAAATGCTGGGCACAAATCCCATTTGTGTAGCCGCACCTGCCGGCAATGAACCGGCATTTGTGGCGGACCTGGCTACCACGACAGCGGCGAACGGAAAACTCGAAATACTCCAGCGAAAAAATTTAGAGACACCGGTGGGATGGGTGCAGGATGCGGAAGGCAATTCCACCACCGATGCGAATATTTTAAAAAAGGGTGGCGCATTGCTGCCATTGGGTGGTGACCGGGAGCATGGAAGTCATAAAGGATATGCACTCGGTGCCATCGTCGATATTTTCTCTGCTTTACTAAGCGGTGCTAACTACGCACCCTGGGTGCCGCCGTTTCCTGCGTATGTACCAATGCCTGCACAACAGCCGGGAAAGGGTATCGGTCATTTCCTCGGTGCCATGCGGGTGGATGCATTTCGTCCCGCTGAAGATTTTAAAAGATCTATGGATCATTGGATACAGGGTTTCCGGAATGCGAAAACTGCTCCGGGCCAGGAAAAAGTGCTGGTGCCGGGAGACCCGGAACGGGAGTTTGAGGCGGAAAGAAGGGAGAACGGAATTCCCCTCCTGGAGGCGGTGGTGGCTAATTTACGGGAGTTGGGTGATAAATTTTCTTTAGATTTAACCCTTTAATAAATCGCTGTAATATGAAAACTTACTTCAGGATACTTCTGGGGTTGATATTACCGGTAGGCTTCTCAGCCTGCCAGAAAGAAATAGGATCGGACCGGGTAGCGGATTTGCCAGAGCCAAAACTGGCAAGGATTATTTTACTTGATACCACGATTCCTGCCCCTATGGACACACTGCGGATAGATGGATATAAATATGACAACAGCGGAAGATTGATTTATTACTTCAGTATGCTGGATAATACCGGGGGGATCCTGGATACGGCTTTTAAGAAATGGTTTTTTTATAATGGAACGTCAGCTTCACCAAACAAGTTTATCTATAATGAATTAACAAACGGAGTATTATATGATACCGACACTACTTTTCTGGAATTTTACAGTGAAGGGTATGTAAAGCTGGATTCAAATGTTTTTCATCTTGCCGGCGACCCGCCCTTTTACTCCTCCAATTACTACAGCCGCTCAGGAAATATTGTTAGGGAAACTGGTAAAGCGTATGGACCACTTCCTGCAACGACACCGGTTATTTTTATAGCAAATTATTACCAGCTTCTATCAGGCGATAATATCCAGTCGCAATTTGATACATCCGGGGATTACAGGTATGAATTTGTCAACACGTTTGATGGACGGAATAACCCTGTTTTTAAGGCAGACCCTGTTAGATCGTTGATCTTTTACCAGGATGATTACATATTTGCCAATACCAACAAAGAAAATATAACGAGCACAAGGTATATGGAAAAGCATATTCCCTCGGGGTCAATAGATGAACAACGCTATCGTTATGAATATGACTACAATGCCGCAAGATTCCCGGTGGTGGCAAGAGAATATGATGTTACATCGGGAAGCCCCGTTTATCTTAAATACATTTATAAGTATTTTTAATAACGGAGATCCATTTTGAAAAGGTAACTTCGTCAGGGGTTCTTAGATTTGAAGAAAATAATCCTGGATTTATGAAATTTTCTATTCAACTGGGTGTTCTGCCGACCTTGGCCGGATAAAGGGATTGCTCTATTACAAGGAATTCTAAAAGTGATTTAGTTTGAAATTATCCTGGTTTTGAAAAAGAATTGAACCACTCTTCCTTGTTCAGGGCAAGCTGTGCGCATGAAAAGTATGAGCTTTTAAATGGAATTCTATGTGGCTATCTATGTGTTTTATGTGTCTATGTGGTTCCCGATTTTCAAAATGATGCACTACTGGAATTCTAAGGCAGGCTTTTTATGATCGCCATCAGTTATCTTTGTCTACCTGCCTCGCAAGCAGGAATGCTGGCCTTTTATCAATCTAAATAATAGAGAAGAAGAAATGAAAGTAATGAAGTTTGGCGGCACCAGCGTAGGTAAGCCGGAACGTATGCACCATATCGCGTCATTGGTGACAAAGGAAACCGAACCGGCTATCGTGGTGTTATCTGCTGTGTCGGGAACGACCAATGCCCTGGTGGAGATCGGTAATTCCATTTCCCGTGGCGACAGACCGGCAGCCAAAGAAGCGATCGATAAGCTGGAAGCACAGTACCGGGATTTTGTTTCACAACTTGTGAGCACCACGGATGGGATTGCCAAAGCAAAGGCGGTGATTGCCGAACATTTTGAATTCCTCAATATCATTTTGAAAATATCGTTCAGCGAAGCGTTGAGCAAGGATATACTTGCGCAGGGAGAGTTACTGTCCACCAAACTTTTCTCTATTTACCTGGAAGAAAAAGGGATTGATCATCTTTTACTGCCTGCCCTCGAGTTTATGACCATCGATCACTATGACGAGCCGCAGATCGGCAGCATCAAAGTGAAATTATCGCAGTTGCTCAAACAGCACGAAGGGAAAAAAATATTCGTGACCCAGGGTTATATCTGTCGCAATGCCCGGGGAGAGGTCGATAACCTCAAGAGAGGCGGAAGCGATTATTCGGCCTCGCTGATTGCCGCGGCTATCAATGCCAGTGTCTGCGAGATATGGACCGATATCGATGGTATGCATAATAATGATCCGCGGATCGTTAATAAGACTATCGCTGTCGAGCAGTTGAGTTTTGACGAGGCGGCCGAGCTGGCTTATTTCGGTGCCAAGATACTGCACCCTGCGTCGATCTGGCCGGCGCAATTATATAATATCCCGGTAAAACTGCTCAATACCATGCAGCCGGATGCAAAAGGCACGCTGATCACGGAAAAAGCAGGAAGCGTGGGCGTGAAAGCAGTGGCGGCAAAAGATAATATTATCGCGATACGGATCAAGAGCAGCCGCATGTTGCTGGCCTACGGTTTTTTAAGAAAGATATTCGAAGTGTTTGAAAAATACCGGACGCCGATCGATATGGTCACCACTTCCGAAGTGGCCGTATCACTGACGATCGATAATGCCTCTTCGCTAAAAGAGATCCTCAAGGAGTTGGAGCCTTTCGGGAATGTGGAAGTGGACGAGAACCAGGTTATCATTTCGGTGGTAGGAAACGAAATATCCCAGACCGCGGATATGGTTAAGAAATTATTCGGATCGATCATGAGTATCCCTGTACGGATGGTCAGCTATGGTGGAAGCCCGCATAATATTTCCCTGCTGGTACCCGCTGAATACAAGGCTCAGATCCTGCAACAGCTGAACAAGGGTATGTTTGGACTGGAATAAGTTTTTTTAAAATTCTTCAATTATATTGCCGGTATGTTCAGACTGCCGGCATTTTTTATGGGTGTCCTTTTTTGTTTGCAGGGCCTGGCCCAGCGAACCATTAAAGGGCGGGTAGTGAATGAAACAACCGGCAGCGCCATATCCGGGTGCAGTGTGTTTATTACCAATACCTCCAAAGGCACGGTATCGGATAACAGCGGTTATTTTGTGCTGAATGATGTACCGTCCGGAAAACATGACCTCATTATTTCTTCGATCGGCTACGAGACAAATGTCTTTTCCTTCAATGATGCTGAGTTGCCGCTCCAGTTGAAAATAGAGTTGCGGATAAAAGTAAAAGAACTTGAGAATGTGACCATGGAGCCTTCGGTGGAAGAAGGATGGGATAAATGGGGAAAGACATTCATGGAAAGTTTTACCGGCACTACCGGCAATGGTAAGCAGTGCCGCATCAAAAACGAGAAGTCTGTCCGGTTCCGGTATTATAAAAAAAGCAACCGTCTTATCGCCTACAGCGATGAGCCAATCCTTCTCGAGAATAAGGCGCTCGGCTATGTGATCAGTTACCAGCTCGAAGAATTTGAAGTCAATTTTAAGGAAGGGTCCGTGAGTTATATGGGTTATTCACTTTTTACCGAAGCCGGTAAGGAAGGGAATACACCCAAACAAAAATGGATCAGGAGCCGGGAAAAAGCCTACCAGGGGTCGATCATGCATTTTATGCGGAGCGTTTACCAGAACAGGTTAAAGGAAGAAGGATTCGAGGTACGGAGAATGCAACGCTTACCCAACGAAGAGAAGGAAAGAGTTAGAAATGCATACAGCGCAGCAAGGGTTACAAGGAAGGATAGTGTCTCAGGTATTACGAGCCTGGAGTATGCGCTTTCAAAGGATACACTCGATTACTACCAGCGGGTGATACGCCAGGATAATTACAAAGAAACGATCGGCTCAGCACTATTGACCGCTGATAGTCTTGTTATCCTGGTAAAAGATGAGGTCAAGTTTATGGAGTTTGATGACTATATCTATGTCACCTTCAAGAATGAACTGGAAGACGATGAATATTTGCTGACACAGCGCCCGTTTCGTAAGGCTACATTCCAACGGTCTTATGTCATATTACTTGGGGATAAATTGATCTCATTCGATAAAAGCGGGAATTATTATAACCCGCAGCATTTCTTCACATCCGCTTATTGGGGCTGGGATGAAAAAATGTCCAACTCTCTTCCATTGGATTATATCCCGGGGAAATAAATTACTCGCCGGATCCTTCTTCCTCTTCTTCACCCAGTGTATATATCGCGATGGCACCATACCCGCCACTGAACCCACCCATGAACGGGGTCTTAATGATCTTGACGATCGCTATGTCATTTATATTAAGGAGATCAAGATACGAAGCTGATACAGGAACTTCATCTACATAAATAGCGGGTACACCGCCCCGGATAACCGGTATACTAGTCCCCGTCCCGGATGTATAAACCTGCAAACCTGCCACCCGCCCCTGCAACCAGTTGAGAATATTCAGATAGCCCACAGCACTTCCGGATGATGAGACGTCGATGATCGTTCCGTGTGTGGATTCAAAAAAACCGGAGCAGTATTCCTCGTTCAGTTTTTCTTCCAGCGAACGATTTGTTCCTTTATAGACCTGGGCGGTTGCTGTGAAGCTGAACAAGCCCATGACGAATATGATGATAGTGTTTTTCATATTTTTTCCTCCTGTAGTAATTTACTTCATTTTCCTGTTAGGAGATAGTTAACCTTCTAGTAAGAGCTACACTTATTACTATATGAAAGAACTATGCCGGAAAGCAAAGGGTATCTCGCTGATTTACAACCGTCGAAAAAATGCCTGACTTTTTTACTTTCATCCACAGGTACCCTAATAGGGTGATGGCGATAGTACCGTTGCTGCTGTTTCTTATCTTTAATTAAAACTTATATATGAAACGTCTGCTTTTTGGGTTTTGCCTGTTTTGCCTGGTAAGCAATAAAACGGCTACTGCCCAGTTAAAAAAAATGTCCGGGGATCCGCACCTTGTAGCAAAGTTCAGGACGGAAGCTGCAAAGAATGCTGAATATGTGAAGATGAGAAACCAACTGGCATCACTTGTGAAAACCGCTTCGCCGAAAAATACCAATGCTGCCGCGGTAAAAGCTTTACTGGCCAGGAACAACCGCTTGCTGAAAGGACTTTATACCAATGCCGGGATAGAGCCGCCACAGGTAAAAAGCGCAAATGTCTCTTCCCACCTGCAAATTATGAGAACGAACAAGGAGATATTATCGATGAACATTTCAAAATTCAAGCCCCTCAATCCTTTATTGAAAGTGATAAAGCCGCCTTATGATGATAAAGCGTTCCATCACAACAATTATGCGGTGATGGACCCGGACACAGTGTTAAGCAATTTCGCAACAGGCAAAATTGCAATGTCACTCGCTTCCGATGGTTGGGCCGAGGAGATGGGGCTTGGGCTGAATAATAATATATTTCAACAGGAAATCACGATCCCTTCCAATCCTTTGATCGTTGCTGCGGAAATAAAACTGGAGTTCAGCTACCTGTATACCGGCTGGGATACCTATGGTTCTGTCCGGGCTTTATATACCTTATTACGAACGCAGGGTTTAGAGGATGTACAAAATAGCGCATGGCCTGAGTTTGACTTTAAGACCGGGAGTTATTTTCCGCCCTTCCGTATCACCGGCGCTATCCAGCCGCTGGATTCGATACAGACCGATTTCGATGATTTTATTATTTCGGGTTCCGACTCCATCGTGATGCATCGCTATATCCTGCCCGGTGCCAAATTCAATCTTGAATTCGGACTCGGCATTCCCTATGATACCCGGAGGGGAGAGATCGGTTGTTATCATTACGCGGAAATGACGCTGAAGAGGATAACGATAAAGTATTTGAAAGCGGGGGAGTGAAAAGAGCCTTTAGCTGTTAGCTGGAGATCTGTTTTCAATTATCTGTGTAAATCGGTGTAATCTGTTTTGAGGGAATAAAAACAATAGTCATTATATACTTAAGAATGTACATAACATAAAAGGCTGTCTTATAGGACAGCCTTTCTAATCCTTTATCATACTCATCAGATGATCAGCAACGCGTCGCCATAGCTGAAGAATCGATATTTATCCTTGATCGCTTTTTTATAAGCTTCCATCGCCAGTTCATAACCGGCAAAAGCACAGGTCATGATCAGCAGGCTGGTCTTGGGTAAATGGAAATTGGTGACCAGGGAGTCGGCGATATTAAAATCATACGGCGGATGTATGAACATATTGGTCCAGCCTTCGGACGGCTTCAATAATTTCTGCGCGGTGAAAGATGACTCCAATGCTCTCATGGTAGTGGTACCCACTGAACAGATACGATGACCATATTCTTTAGCACGGTTCACGATCTTGCAGGCCGTTTCATCGATATGATAATATTCCGCATCCATTTTATGTTTGCTGAGATCCTCCACTTCGATCGGCCGGAACGTACCCAGGCCCGTATGTAATGTTACTTCGGCAAAGCGGATCCCTTTTATCTCGAGACGTTTGATCAGCTCTTTACTGAAATGCAGACCGGCGGTTGGAGCAGCTACCGCACCTTCATGCTTTGCGTAAACGGTTTGGTAACGTTCTTTATCTTCTTCGTCGGGTTTGCGTTTGATGTATTTGGGTAACGGTGTTTCACCCAGTTTTTCCAGCTGTGCACGGAAATCTTCCTCACTCCCTTCCCAAAGAAAGCGGATCGTACGACCACGGCTGGTGGTATTATCGATCACTTCTGCCACCAGGTCTTCCTGGTCGCCGAAGTATAATTTATTACCCACCCTGATCTTTCGGGCCGGATCTACGATCACATCCCAGAGACGATTGGGTTTATTGAGTTCGCGAAGGAGAAAGACCTCGATCTTGGCACCGGTTTTTTCCTTGCGGCCATACATACGGGCAGGAAATACTTTTGTGTTGTTCACGACAAAGGCGTCCTTATCATCAAAATAGTCCAGGATATCGCGGAAATGTTTGTTCTCGATCTCCCCGGTGTGGCGGTTGACCACCATCATACGGGCATCTTCACGGCGTTTGGCAGGAGTTTGGGCGATAAGGTTTAACGGGAGGTCGAAACGGAATTGTGAAAGCTTCATGAATTTTCTGAGTTTATATCAATAGAGTCATGACGCAAACCTGGGCGGAGAGCCTGGGAGATTTTTCCAAGTCCGGCCTTACGGCGCCGGGTTTGGTCAGATCGACTGCAATTAAGTGTGCAAAACTACGCTATTTCGGACAAATGACCGTTTAATTTGCCAAGAGCTTGTCAACAGGTAGCTGTTCCCGCTAAATCCCTGACATTCAAAATAATTTTATGCTTTTAGTTGCGATGGGGCATCTTACATTTGTTGCTATAAAACCTGCCGGGAAAGCCATAAATACACAGTTTAACCATCGGCCCCGGCCTCAATCTTTATGAAAAGAATCCTGATACTTCTCCTGGCTTGTTCCTGTTTTTTTGCCGCCGGTGCACAACTCAAAACCCCAAAAAAATATCCCAGTCTTTTATGGGAGATCAGCGGAAACGGAATGAAGAAATCTTCGTTCCTGATCGGCACTATGCATGTAAGCAGCAAGATCGCATTTAATCTTCCCGATTCTTTTTATATCGCTATCCGCAATTCCCAGGTAGTAGCACTTGAATCAAACCCGGAGACCTGGCAGGAAGATATGAGTAAGTATGATCTCGGGGAAGCCACCAGCTACAATGATGGTTCTGCCTATTCCAGTTATCTGGCCGTACCGAATGATTTTCTCAGCATCAAAACATTGAAGTTCTTTAAATATGATACCAAGATCGAACGGTCCCTGTACAGTAATCCATCTACGATCAATAACCTCCTGTACCGTACCTACGGGAACGATGCCAGTGATTTTGAAGAGGATACTTATCTCGACATGTATATTTTCCAGTGTGGTAAAAAATGGGGAAAGAAAGTGACAGGGGTGGAGGATTATGGTGAAAGCATGAAGCTGATGGCGGAAGCCTACAGGGATGCTGCCAAAGACAAGAACAGGAAAGAGAGAAGTTATGGCGACATCGATGATGCCTATTCTGCCGATAAATTACAGGAAGCCTATCGTACTGGTAACCTCGACCTTTTGGATTCGATCAATAAATACAATAGCGTTTCCGATGCCTTCGATGAAAAATTCTTATACAAAAGAAATGAGATACAGGCCAATTCGATCGATTCGATCCTCCGGTCGGGGTCTTCGCTCTTTGTGGGAGTAGGTGCTGCACACCTGCCCGGCGAGCGGGGAGTGATCGAGATGCTCCGGAAGAAAGGATTTAAACTTCGCCCGGTAAAAATGGGAGAGAGAGCCAGCCGGGAAAAAGACCAGGTGGACAAGATCCGGGTACCCGTGGTATTCAGGACTGAAGCGGCAGAGGATGGTTTGTACAAAGTGGATATCCCCGGGAAATTCTACAAGTTTGGCGAAGACCCTTCACTGAACCAAAAACAGTATGCCGACATGTCGAATGGGAGCTACTATATGGTGACCAGGATCATGACCAATGCCTGGATGTGGAATCATAGTATTGATGATGTACACCGTACCATCGACAGCTTATTATACGAAAATATACCGGGCAAGATCGTTTCCAAAAAAATGATCACGAAGAACGGCTACCGTGGATTTGATATTACGAACCGTACACGCCGTGGCGATCTCCAGCGCTATAATATACTGGTCACTCCTTTTGAGGTACTGTTCTTTAAAATGAGTGGTAACGGTGAGTATGTGCAGACGGGAACGGAAGCGGAGAAATTTTTCGGCAGTATCCAGTTGAAAGAATATAAGAATGGTGCAGAAACTCCAGCCGCTACCTGGAAGAAGTTTACTCCGTCCTATGGCGGTTTCAGCGTTGAATTGCCGC
>JANOHQ010000239.1:0-2350 GCA_031406595.1 Chitinophagaceae bacterium | reverse complement strand
ACTCATGTAGTCATACTCTGCTGCTTGTTTTTTTCTGTTGGGAAGCATTTGCTGTACGGCAATTACATATTGACCCATGCCTTCTTCACCCATATCATTTTTCCGTGTGTACTTTGGATTATAAGGCATCATGAAAAAACCTGTCGCTGCTTCTGGTGGCATCCAGCTCCAGGCACCTTTAGCAGCAGCATCCATCGATTGCACTTCAGCATCATACATACGCAATGAAGGATGCGCCTGTCGAATGCTATCTTTCACTTGTTCAAGCGTCAACAATTGTGCCGGGGAATTAATAGCGAGGGAAAGAAAGATGACTATCCCTGGAATGTATATTGATGCTTTCATTTTTAATCTTTTAATTCTTCAATTATTACTTTTCCTCTTTTCTTTAATTCATTTTCTCTAACAAGGGCATACATGGCAGGTAAAACAATTAATACAAAAAAAGTAGAGGTAACCAGGCCAAATACAAATGGAATAGCGATAGGCCTCATAACATCGCTGCCTGTACCTGTTGCGAGTAAAAGAGGTAATAATCCAAATATGTCCACCAATACAGTCATTAATTTTGGTCGCAGCCTGAGAGCGGCACCTTCATACACCGCTTCTTCAATATCACGGTTTTTTAAAGGTTCGCCGGATTCCTTTTTTTTGCGCACCTTGTTGTATAGAGAGTTATTTAAATACACCAACATCAGTACACCCGTTTCTACAGCTATCCCAAATAAGGCAATAAAACCTACCGCAACTGCAACTGAAAAGTTTACATCGAAAAAGAAAAGAGAATATGCGCCGCCTACCAGGGCTACTGGAATGCTGGACAGTACGATCAATACCTCCCGGTAAGTATGAAATGTAAAATATAGAATGACCATGATAATGAGGAGTACGATTGGTATCAAAATCTTTAATCGCTTCTCTGCCCTCACCTGGTTTTCGTACTGTCCGCTCCATTCTATAAAATAGCCCTTTGGTAATTTCTGTACGAGGCTGTCTAATTTCTTTTTTGCATCATTTACCGTACTGCCTAAATCTCTTTCCCGGACGTTAAACAATAATGTGCCACGCAGCATGGCATTTTCTGAAGTAATCATAGGTGGGCCCTCTGCTATGTACACATCTGCTACTGCGGAAAGGGGAATAGGTCCACTGGGACTTGTAACAAGCAGGTTTTTTAACTGCTCTATATTGTTGCGAAAATCCTGTGCAAAACGGGCATTCACTGAAAAGCGTTGCCGCCCTTCAATAGTAGTGGTAATGTTCATTCCACCGATGGATGATTCAACTACCATATTAATATCATCCACACTTAAACCGTAACGACCAATTTCTTCCCTTTTAATTTTTATTTCAACATACTTACCTCCAACGATAGGTTCTACATATAAATCTTTAACTCCCTCCACACCTGTTAATGCAACTTTGAACTGCTGTGCCAGGACATTGATTGAATCAAGGCTTTGACCATAAATTTTTACCCCAACATCAGTACGGATACCAGTTGACAGCATGTTGATACGGTTTATGATTGGCTGTGTCCATCCATTAATTACTCCTGGAATTTGCAGTTTGCTATTCAATTCTTCAATGATCTTGTTTTTCGTCATTCCTCTCCGCCATTCAGATTGTGGTTTTAGCAGAACAATGGTTTCAATCATGCTGATGGGGGAATTGTCTGTAGCCGTATTTGCCCTGCCTGCTTTCCCCAATACATTTTGTACTTCAGGAACGGTTTTAATCAATTTATCCTGTACCTGCAGAATGCGTTTTATTTCGGTATTGGAAACATCCGGAAGCGTTACCGGCATAAATAGTAAAGAGCCTTCATCGAGCGGTGGCATAAATTCCGACCCTAACCGCATTACAAATGGAATACTCCCAGCAACCAGCACAAAAGCAATGGCAATCGTTGTTTTTTTCCATCGAAGACACCAGCGGATAATAGGATTATACAGCCAAAGAAAAAACCTGGAAACCGGATGTTTTTTTTCAGGCCGCATTTTTCCTTTTAGCAACATTGCCAACAGCACCGGCACTAAAAAAATAGCTATAAAAGCAGATCCGATCATGGCGAATGTCTTGGTAAGAACCAGGGGAGTAAACAATTTTTTTTCCTGACCTTCCAGAAATAGTATCGGCGCAAACGATACCAGCGTAATCAATATAGAACTGAAAACCGCCTTCCCCACCAGGACAGAGGAGGTTTCAATTCTTTTTAATCTTTCTTCATTTGAAATCATATCAATTTTTTATTCTGTTTCTTCGGTAATAGATTTTAAGGCATTTTCTACCATCACTATTCCGGCATCCACCAGGTCACCTACTGCAAGCGCCACACCCGCAAGCGACA
>JANOHQ010000222.1:0-4673 GCA_031406595.1 Chitinophagaceae bacterium | reverse complement strand
CTCCGCGGCGTACACCATCCCCAGCCTCCGCTGTTCCTTGTCAAAATTGATCGCTTTTTTACCAGCGATCTCACTGGCTTGTCCTGCTGCTGCTTTTGTCTGTAGGTCCATCTGGAACAAACGAAATTGTGCGTGGAGGTATCCCTGGATAAAATAGAGGTCATCATCCTGCTCAGCAAACACATGTGGCACCAGCCGGTCGTCAAAATATACTTCGGCTTTTCCTTTCAGCCCGGGGAAATTCAGTTCCGCGTCAAAACTTTTCCCGGAAGGTTCTGCATTCTGCCAGAAACCGTGTTGGGGGCTCAGGAATTTTCCGGCGGGCATGGGAAGCGGACCCAACGGACGGTTGAGAGCGAAGATCAACCCGGCGGTTACAACAGTTGAAATAGCAAAGGGAACGATACGCATAGGCGAAAAATGATAGGGAAAGATAAGAATAAAAGGCTAAGAGTCTAAAAAGAGGAAAAAGAGGGCCCTTGCTTAAGGTAGAGAACTAAAGTAATTAAAGAGTCTTCTCTTTTTAGACTCCCTTCTCTCCTTTAGCCTCTTAGCAATTCTTGTTGTTTTTCCTTAATTTCAATGTCTATTAAACCAAATACACTATGCCAATATTAATTGCAGTCGGCGTCCTGGTCCTCATTGTTCTCTGGGTGATCAGTTTGTATAACAAGCTTGTCCGTTTGCGAAACAGGCGGGAGAATGCGTTTGCGGATATTGATGTCCAGCTCCGCCAGCGGCATGACCTGATCCCCCAATTGGTAGAAACCGTAAAAGGGTATGCCACGCATGAGAGAGAATTATTGCTGAAAGTGACCGAAGCCAGGAATGCGGCCATGTCTGCGACCACCATCGATGGCAAGATCGTTGCAGAACAGCAACTGTCAAGTGCTTTACAGGGATTGAAAATACAGGTGGAAGCTTACCCCGATCTGAAAGCCAACCAGAACTTCCTGCAATTACAGGGAGAGCTGAGCGATATCGAGAATAAACTGGCTGCTGCAAGACGTTTCTTCAACGCGGCTACCACCGAATACAACACTTCTGTGGAAGCATTCCCCGGCAACCTGATCGCAAGGAATTTTGGTTTCAAACGTGAGATCATGTTCGACCTGGGAACAGATACCCGCAAACAAATGGAAGAGCCTCCGAAAATCCAGTTTTAATATGAAAATGTGAGAATGTGATAAATGCTGCTACCAATTCAGTGCTTTCACATTCACCACATTTCCATATTTTTCACATTTGTCACATTAACACATGCAGTACGTAGGTCTCCAGCAGCAGATCGGTAGGAACAACCGGTATTCCTTATTATTAATGATCGCGTTCCCAACTTTACTGTTGGGAATGCTTTATATAATCATCAGGGTGATCGCGGCTAATTCCGAACCGGATAATGGTTATGGTTATAGCCAGGCTATCGATGGCGACCAGTTATTCCTTCGTACCCTTCCTATTGTTCTTGTGGGAGTTGGACTTTGGTTCCTGATTGCTTATTTTGGACATTCATCCTTTATCAACAGATCCACGGGCAGTAAACCGCTGGAAAGAAAAGAAAACATGCGGGTGTATAATCTCGTAGAGAATCTTTGTATCCAGCTCGGGATCCAGCCTCCAAAGATCAATATCATCGAAGACGATTCATTGAATGCCTTTGCCAGCGGTATTAACCAGAAGACCTATACTATTTCTTTGTCAAGAGGCATCATTGATAAACTGGATGATGATGAGCTTGAAGGAGTGATCGCCCATGAATTAACGCATATCCAAAACCGTGATGTGCGGTTGCTGATCGTATCGATAATCTTTGTGGGCATTTTTGCTTTTTTGGCCGAGATGGCCTTGCGAAGTTTACGCTTCAGCGGAGGGGGCAAGAAAAAGAATGGCGGTTATGTTATACTGATCATCATTGCCGTGACGGCCGTCTGTTATTTGATTTCGATGTTTCTTCGATTCGGTATATCCAAGAAAAGAGAATACCTGGCAGATGCCGGAGCAGCCGAAATGACCAAGAAGCCATACGCATTGGCCAATGCCCTGCGCAAGATCGATGCCGACCCGAATATTGAAGCGGTGAAAAGCCATGATGTGGCGCAGTTGTTCATCGATAATCCCAAAGAAGCGAATAGCAAGAAATTTTCGATAGCGGGTATGTTTGCTACGCATCCGCCGATTGAGAAGAGGATACAGTTGCTGGATCAGTTTGTGTAGAGAAGTCCGGAGTCCGAAGACGGAAGTCCGAAGAAGGTCGCTTAACTTGCGCGACTAATTGCCCATTGCCCATTGCCCATTGCCCATTGTCGATTGTCGATTGAAGATTTGTTGACACATCGCATCAATGATACATTAACTCATTACTTCCGGCTCCGGTCTTCCGACTTCCCTCCTAACATCGGCACAAACGAAAAATGATCAAACACTTCTTCCTTGATCGCTCCATTCTCCAGCTTCGTCAACCGCATCATTTGTTGGAGGTCACCAGCGCCGAGCGGGATCACCATCATGCCTCCGGGTTTTAGTTGTTCCACCAATTTTTGCGGAATTTCCGGCGCGGCGGCTGTAATGATAACCCTGTCAAAGGGAGCATAGGTAGGCAGGCCCTGGTAGCCATCACCATAAAAGAATTTGATGGATGTATATTTTTTTAAGAAAGCGAATGTTTTATTGGAGTCGAATAATTTCTTCTGACGCTCGATCGTATAGACCTGCGCTCCCATTTCCGCCAGCACCACGGCCTGGTAGGCACTACCCGTACCGATCTCCAGTACTTTGTGAAAGGGCTGCACTTCCAGCAACTGGCTTTGATAGGCCACAGTATACGGTTGCGAGATCGTCTGTCCTTCCCCGATCGGGAATGCCCTGTCCTCGTAAGCCTGTTCGTCAAAAGCGGAATCTAAAAAAAAATGGCGTGGCACTTCGAGTACAGCATCCAGCACCCGGTCATCGGTAATACCTTTTGAATGGATCAGCTGGGCTAGTTTTTTTCGTAAGCCTTTATGCCGGTAAGTATCTTCTGTTGGTCTCATAAGCAGGCTGCAAGATAGGTGAAGAGTCTAAAAGGAGGAAGAACTAAAAGTGGATTGTACTAATAACAATATAAAAACTACATTACTATCGCCTTGGCTTTCAGCGCCGGCATTTTCTTGACTACTGAGTGTTATATCATAAATTTACTTGTTGGCAGTAATTTTTCTGAAATACCCTAATTACTTAAAGTATTATAAAATGAAACAAAAACTACTACTATCTTTTCTAATATTCTATTGTTCTTTTGTATATGGACAGACAAGTAAAGAGAAAAGAATAGACTCATTAATGAAAGCTGCGAATGAAAGAGGAATATTCAATGGCAATATCATAGTTTCTGAAAAAGGTAAAATAGTTTATCAGTCAGAATTTGGATTTACAGATTATAAGAAAGATAAAATGCTAACCAAAGAATCAAGTATGCCAATTGGTTCTATTGTAAAAGAATTGAACAGTACAGGAATAATGCTTTTAGTGGAAAAAGACAACTTAAAATTAGAAGATAAAATTTCAAAGCACATTACTAATTTACCTAAATGGTCAAATGAAATTCAAATAAAGCATCTTCTTCAATATACAAGCGGCTTACCAAGGATTTCAAAAAATACTGATACAGAATATTATGGAGAATTAAATAAAATTGGAAAATTAGAACACATTCCAGGTACAGGATACATTTATAGCAACGCAAATGTTTTCCTTCAAGAACAAATCATAAAGAGAATTACTAATCTCAGCTATTTTGAGTTTTGTAAGAAATATTTATTTTCAGTACCTAAGATAAATGGTGGACAAATACCAAAAGATTCCACTTTACTATCAAATATGGCAGGTTCATTTGACAACGATTATAATGAAACGACTTTTATGCACGGTGGTGGAGAAATGTATTTTACAATTAATGATTTATATAATTGGGAAAAGTGTTTACATAGTGATAAAATGATAAATAAAAAATCATTAATTACACTCTCTCAAAGTTTTGACGACAACTCTGAATCGAGTTTAGGAAATGTAAAAATTGATGCTGGCAAAATATTACAACATTCACACCAAGGCTCAGGCAACAACTACGAATCGTTTATAGAATACAGACTTGAAAATGATATACTCATTGTATTAATGACAAACAGTCAAAACTTTAAGCTTAATGCAATTTCCGAATCAATTTTTAATATTTTATCAGATAAATCATTTACTATTCCTAAAAAATCAATTTATCTTGACATTAGAGGAAAACTATTTGATAATTTTAAGAGTGGGATTTTTTTTTATCAAGAAATTAAAGCAAAGCAAAAAGACAAATACGATTTCACCAATGAAGTTGCAGACTTGATTAATACAGGGAAATATTTAATGAGAAGAAACCGTTTTGACGACGCAATAAAAATATTACAAATCAGCACATTAACAGACTTGAAAAACACAAACGGAATTTCTAATGCTTGTTCTTTGATTGCTGAATGTTACCTAAAAACTGACAATAAGAATTTGGCAGTTCTTTATTACAAAAAGGCAATTGAGTTTGACCCAACAAATAAGACAGCAGAGAATATGCTAAAAGAAATGACGGAAGTAAAATAACAAACCTACTGCCAACAAGGGGTTTTCTTCTATGCTGGCTGAAGAATATATACTCATCG
>JANOHQ010000218.1:0-5004 GCA_031406595.1 Chitinophagaceae bacterium | reverse complement strand
GATTAAATATGGGAGTCAAACAGTAAAAGGCGCGTTGCAGTTGCATGCGGCAGGTGCCACTCAGGGAAAGGAAAATAAACCGCCCCGGTTACCTCCGGAATACCGCCGGTAAGAGGACGGTGCTTGACAGGCATAAATCCGGGAATTAGATTTATACCATCAAATTTTAAAACTATGGTCATTGCAGAAATGTTGATCGTATTATCTTCTATCACTTCCCATGATACAACGATCGTACCCATCCACAGCAAAACACCTGTTACGGTAAAATCAGATACCCTGGCTAAAAAGGTAGCGGACAAACCATTGGAGCCCATTAAAACAAAAGTGGAGAAAGGCTCCCTGCTTAAAAAAGTAAAAAGAGGCGGGTGGGACGGAAATTAAATCTCTTCCTGGTCATCGTAGTAGAGGGTTATTTTTTCCAAGTCAAAGAATAGCCGCCTTTCCAGGATATTCACGCCGGGTATTTTTAATAAGTACTTGATGGATTCCAAAACAGCCAGGTTTGCAAATATGGCATTGGAAGGGCTGGAAGAAGCATGTTTGATCATTTTATTATGCTGTGAAATAATTGAATTGTCACCGCTATCATCAATGATCTCCACTAATTCCTGGAACAGTTTTCCACCTGGTTTAATGATAGGACCGATAAAACCGGTAGTACCCTGGTAGCTGCATTTGATAAAGGGGAAATAATGCTGGCTGGCTATTTCATTGATCCAAACAGGCAAACCAACCGGCTGATCAGAACAGATAAACACAAAATCCGGAATGCCGTGGCGGAGTATATACGATCCCGTTTCTTCTTTTGTCGCGATCATCCCATCAACATAATTCGTCTCGCAGCTGCCCTGCAAGGCGCTTATCTTTTCTACCACCCGCTGTGCTTTTTTTTCTCCCCTGTCCTTTTCATTGAAGATCACCTGCCGGTTGAGGTTCGACAGTTCGATCGTATCGCCATCAATGATGGTTAGCTTGCCGATCCCCATCGCTGCCAATGACAGGGCCACATAATTTCCGATACCTCCCACTCCCACTATCACAATATGCAACCGGCCCAGCGACAATTGCCAGTCCATTTTCTCTTCTATAGATCTTACCGGCTGGAGCAGATCCAAAAAAGAAAGCTGGGTTTCATACCGGGTATACAGATCCAAGGCAGTTATGGCCGGGGTATAGGTTTCCATAACTCCTGCTCCGATCAGTTCCTCCGTCAATTTTCGGGTCCATTCTTCATCAAGCACAAATTCTTCCGCAAGTTCCCGGATGATCGCTGTTTTCTCCCCGCATTGTTGCATTTTCTCAATAAGTCGAAGCACAATGGGGCTATTCTGAACAGAGACTGCTTTTCCATAGCTCCGGACAAATACCAGCTCATCAGCTTCTTCAAATATGCGGGTGCCGTTCTTCAGGCGGATGAATTGCCGCACGGACGCAGTGACTGTTTCTTTTTCTTCGTGCTCCTGTTTCATTTGATGGTTCGATTTTATTTTGGTGGATGTTCAACATGATCATTCCCTGATCACAATAAATTGTTGCCTCCTGGTTACCCGGTCCTGCAGATTTTCGAGCACCGCTGTGTAGGTGCCGTTTACCATGCTGACCGAAACTGTATATGTTGATAACGGTCTTAGGGATAATTCCTCCTGTCGGATAATTCTACCCTGCATATCGTAGATCCTTAACTGGTAAGCCCCGGACGCGGCATCATTTCTTAGTGCAAAGGACAAATGATCCTTTACCGGGTTAGGGTAGATATCAAAGCCTTGTTTTTTATCCCCGGCAAGACGGATCACCCTGCTGTAAAAGATCTCACCACTATGTGTTGTTATTTTCAGCCGATAACAGTTTTTACCCTGTAAAGCCTGGTCATCGAGGTAACGATAGACGGGTGATACAGTAAAATCACTGATCAGCAGCAAGGGTTGAAAACCGGAGCAGTCGGCGCTTCTCTCCACCTGGAGCGATCTTAGTTCCTGCGGTTCTTCAATGGTCCAGGATAACTCATTTCCATTGGTTACTGTATAAGCATTGAAGAAGATGTTGAAAACAGGTAACACAATATTTGTCTTTACATTTCTCATCAGCCAGGAAAAACTGGCGGAAGGCCGGTACTGCCACCCATACATCCTGGGAGGTACGATCCTGAACAAGGGTGCATTGGCCGATACATTTCCGGGTCTTGTATATTCATCCAGCCCGATCGAGTAGGTACGGTATAAACTATCCGCCATTCTCGCCAATGAATCATATAGCTGTCCATTCTTTTTAGCAAACCAGGCACCCCAGGCAATGCTGGCCGCTACCTCCATCGAATGATTGTATTCATCACCATTGAACTCATTGGATGTACCATCCGGGTTCACCAGGTAATCGATGCTCCATAAATGATCAACGTTATCATATAAAAGGTCGGTAGTATGATTTTTCGAGGATCTGCGCTGGAAATTTCCCATGCGGATCAAAAAACTTTCGATAGCCACAAGCTCCGACTGGCCATAGGCTCTGAGCATTGCATCGGTCATCAATGCCGACATCCAGTTGGAAGCAATATAATCCGATTCCACCGCTCCTTCCCCGTGCTGGCCTTTGGTATGGTACAGTGCTCCGTCGATCCGTGGGAAATTGATCTGGCCGCCGGCTCCATTCTGGTGTGCAATAAATGCATTCACCATATTGGTGATACGGGTACTATAGGCAGCAGTGCCCGCTACTTCCCAGGCAATGGTATTGGCCAGCAACCGGAAAGAATTATGGCGCTCTGTCCAGAAGCCCAATGCCGGTGTCCACTGGTAAGGCCCGCCGCAGGTCTCGTGAATATCGGCTACACGGTTGATCCACCGGGGCAGGCTGGTATCACCGGTGAACCAATAACTATAGGCCAGGCATTCATTCATACTGTACATCGCATCATTACCTCCGGTACAAAAATTCGGGGTGGGTTGTTTCAACTTAAAAATACCGTTGGGGTGTAGATTTCGTTTGTAAAAATTGGCATTGCGTATCGCTTCCCGCAGGTGTTTTATCTTACCACTGCGCAGGTAAGCCATATACATCGAAGCGGCCCGGTCGTATAACCAGGGTTCGAAATCCGTTTTATATTCAATATCATAGGTTGCGCTGATAGGTGTTCCTTCATTGATCAATGTAAAAAAGAAATTATGCTGCCCGTGATCCATATCTGTGTAATTGGGCCAGTTGGAGATAGCACGGATCGCTGTTGCATTCTCTACCGTATCGGATACATTGTTCTCAAACGGGTCCATGCGTGTCTTCAGCGCACCATTACAGAGCCAGGCTTTCGGAAGGGTTGTTATTACATCCGGTTCGTATACTGAATCTGCAGCAACAAATGACCCACTTGTCACAAGATGCCAGGCGTCGGAAGGGTTAGTCAGCGGAAGATTCAGTTGCCGTATGGTAGTTCCCCATTCTATAATGACCGAATCATAAGCCGGGTACAATTGAGTGAATACATTATTGAACTGTACCTGCACCACCCTGGCCGTTTGACCGTTAACAGCGGGGTTTGTGATACTCCGCCAGGGCGTTAATAAACTTATATGTGCAGCCTGCTCCACTCCATTTTTTATTACCCGTATACGGGAAAGATCCGAAGCGGGAACAGATCCCCTGGTGAAGGGGATCGTACCGGTAACGAGGTGCGGTTGGCCGGTTGTTACATTACCTACCGCGTAGATCTTCATCAAAACAGTGCCCGATGTTTGTGCCGGTGCGAAGAAACTGAGATCCTGGCCTGCAGAGGCAAAGGAAAGGCTTAGCAGGGTATAGCAGCTGAATAGTGTTTTTCTCATAGGTTATGTTTTTGACAGACACTATTACCTATCAAAAATATTACCAGAACTGGCCTGCCGGAGTACTAAACAGTGAACGGTAATGAATCTCTCCAAAAAGTGCACGCACCTGCAGGCAGCGGTATTTTTTCATCACATATTGTTTATCGCCAAAGTATTTTTTCCCGAAGAAACACGATAGCATCTGGTAAATCCATCATCAGTCCGCAGTACTGCGTAATAAGTTTTGCCATCATTATCAAATGTATTGATCATGGCCATACTGTCGGGGAAACCCTGCAAATAAATAAGGCATTTCGTCGTTTTCTCTTTATCCACAGATCTGGTTATACGATCATATATCATTTTCAGAAGACTATACTTTGTGCATTTGAGAACGAGCGCCTGCCTGGGAAGTGATTCACAAAGGATATTTTCTACTCCTTTTTATACAGGTAAAGTTTTTTCCCGGTTTCTGTTAATGTGCTCACTACTTCAGGCAACGTTGTGGGAGTAAACCTATAATTATACACAGTTTGCCGGTTGAAATTTAAAATTCCCGGAGGCAGTACAATTAAATTGTGGAACCCCCCAAGAGAACCAGAAGACCAAACTATTTCTCTCTGCAATAAGTTGCTGAAAGGAAGTAAAGGCGGAAGAAGCGTTTGATACCAATCACCTGCTGATGGTTCATAGCTGATGATGCTGTCTTTCCCAAAATAAGATATAAATTGATCAGTATCCCAAAAAGAGACACACTCTGAAAAAGGTTTGGGCGAATTGGGGATTGTAGTCCAGGTATTAGAAGCCACATCATAGCGGCCTCCTGTTTTGAGGATCGAATCTGCTACGTTAACTTTAATACATGCGTAGGGATTGGGGAAAATGTCGTTAGTATAACAGGTACCGCAATAAAATCCGGAAGTGTTTGTAAACCTTCCGCCAGCAATTATCAGCGAAGAAAAATCCATTTGCCCGGTTGTATTAAATCTTCCCATCGGGGCATTGGTGGTACTCATTTCTGTCCAACTATTGTTGTTCAGGTTATATACTCTTCCATTTGCATAATTTTTTGTCGAGTCATAGTGGAAAGAACCCTGATTAAATGGACTACAGGGGCTGGTAATCGTCCGGGTCTTATTCTCCGTGCTCCTGCCTCCCCAGATAATAAAATTATTATTCCCGGCCATGGTCATTACAAATTTTTCTC
>JANOHQ010000207.1:0-11763 GCA_031406595.1 Chitinophagaceae bacterium | reverse complement strand
CCCAAACAAGGGCTGAGATGCCCAAAGCAGTAATACCCGCAATACTTGCAGCGATCGCCGCCACTCTCCGGTAACGCTTCCACAGGTAAACGATCTTCGCCCCGCCTTTCAGTCTCATCGAATCGATCTTGCCCTGTTCTGTCAGGTCAATATGGACAGTATTCAGCGTGGCTTTAATGTTCTTGCGTTCGCCAAAATGGTTCAGTTGCTGCAGGAATAAGGTATGCTCTACCACCAGTTGATCCATCTCGGCGTTGGTCTTCCGGAGATTTTCAAAATGGAGACGTTCATCCGGGGTCATTTCTCCGCGGATGTATCGCTCTACTGTTGCTAAAATTTTAATATCATCCATCACCGTTTCCGTTTTTATAGTGAGCAAAAAATATCTTTTTCAACCGCATCAGGCACTTGTACTTCTGGTTCTTGGCGTTGTCGGCATTGGTATAACCGAAATTGACAGCGATCACCTGCATATTCTGTTTTTGCAGGTAATAGGCTTCGAGCAGGCTTTTGCAGGGTTCACCCAGGTTAATGATGGCTTTTTCCATCATCTCAAACTCGGCATTCCGCTGGTCGTGGTCTTCCAGCTCCTGGTCTACGGCCACTACCTCCTCCATATTGTCGCCGGGCGTCGAATAGCGGTTTTGTTGTTGCAACCGCTTGAGCCATAACCGCCTGCATACAGAATAGATAAATGTTTTTATCTGGCAGTTGAGCTCAAACCCTCCCGATCTTACCTTTTCATAAAGAACTATCATGGCTTCCTGGAAGATGTCCTTGGCGTCGTCCGCCGACCCGTTGTTGTTGATTACCAACGATTGAACCATATTATAGTTCTCCTGGTAAATCGTTTCTACGGCCTTTCTATCGCTTGCGGCTAATCCTTCCAATAAAGCTTTTTCGTCAGTCGGTGCTTTCACATTCCATTGTTTAATACAGAATTTTAAAAATAGTAACCCCTGGCCATCTAAAAAAAATTATAAAAACCGGGTTACCTTTTCTAATTCCGGGTATTAACAACGAAATATTTCAAAAAAGTCAAAAAATCGAAACATGAAAAAATTCTTAGCAATCGTTGCTATCGCTTCTTTAACAGTAGCTTGCAACAACAGCGGTGAAAAGAAAACTGACAAAGACACTGCTACTACTGTTACCGGTGGTGACACAGTGACAACTGTAACTACCATTGATACCAATGTTAAAGCTGTTGGTGACACGGTTATCAAAAAGACTACTGACACAGATACTGCAAAGAAGTCTAACTAATTGTAACGCTTTTTATAGGCAAGCAATCGTATAAGGGCCTTCCCTCAAAAGGGAAGGCTTTTTATATGTCTACCGGCCTGATCCTGAGCTAAAAAACATTCGATTTTCCCCTTATTTAAGGCTAACTTTGCCGCCTTACCAAATTTTTTATACGTGACCACTTTTGAATCGCTGGGCATTGAAGAAGGCCTGCTTAACTCTATTAAGACACTTGGATTTACCGAGCCTACCCCCATCCAGGAAAAAGCCATCCCAGTATTGTTACAGGGTACCAAGGATTTTATCGGGCTTGCACAGACAGGTACCGGTAAAACGGCTGCTTTCGGGTTTCCCCTGCTGCAATTGATCAATAAGGATGACAAATTTCCACAGGCGTTGATCGTTTGCCCTACCCGTGAACTTTGTTTGCAAATAACCAGCGACCTTGAAACATTCAAGAATAAGAAAGCAAGTGTAAATGTAACAGCCGTGTATGGTGGTACCTCCATCAGCATGCAGATACGTGACTTGAAAAAAGGCACCCATATCGTTGTCGCAACCCCTGGTCGTTTGATCGACCTGATCGAAAGAAAAGCGATCAACCTGGAAAAGATCCATTACGTGGTACTCGATGAAGCGGATGAAATGCTGAACATGGGTTTTAAGGATGATATTGAATTTATTTTAAAAAATACACCTAATCGTCAAAGTACCTGGTTATTCAGTGCCACCATGCCACCGGAGATCCGGCAGGTAAGCAAGCGGTACATGGACAAGCCTTTTGAGATCACGATCGGGAAGACCAATGAAGGAGCTGCCAATATCGATCACCAGTATTATGCTACGCAGCATCATAACCGGTACGAAGTGTTGAAAAGGATCATCGATTTCAATCCCGGCATTTACGGGATCGTGTTTGCAAGGACCAAGGCCGATACACAGGATATTGCAGAGAAACTGACAAGAGAAGGATACGATATCGATGCGATCCACGGTGACCTCACACAACAACAGCGGGATAAAGTGATGGGACTTTTCCGGGATAGAAGTGTGAAGCTGCTCGTTGCCACCGATGTGGCCGCACGGGGTATCGATGTAAAAGGGATCACCCATGTCATCAATTATGAACTTCCGGATGATGTGGAAGTGTACACCCACCGTAGCGGACGTACAGGTCGTGCCGGTAGCAATGGTATTTCTGTGTCAATTGTAACACCGAAAGAGACATATCGCCTTCGCCAGATAGAAAGGATCGTGAAGACGCAGTTTCACAAAATGGATATACCAAGTGGCAAGGATGTTTGCCGTAAACAATTCTTTCACTTTATCGATAAGATGCTGAGCGCTGATATCAGTCACGGTGAGTATGAAGCTTACTTGCCGACATTAAAGGAGAAATTTGGTTCCATTGACAAGGAAGAGATTCTGCAGCGGGTAGCGGCCCTTGAATTTGACCGCTTCCTGAAATATTACGAGAATGCGGCCGATCTGAATCTGCGTGGTGATGATCGCAGAGGAGGAGACAGGAGGACGGACCGGAGAGGAGAGAGGGGAGACAGTACCGGAGCCAAAGGCGACAAAAGAGATACAGCCGGCAGAAGTTTTGGCGGCGGCGGCAGTTACCAACGCTTGTTCGTCAACCTTGGTACCAAGGATGGTTTTTATAAAGCCAGTTTTCTCCAGTTCATCCTGGATATGAGTGACCTGAAGAAAGAGGTGCTGGGCAAGATCGATATGAAGGAAATGACCAGCTGGATTGAGATCGAGCCTTCAGCCGGTAAAAAGATGATCAAAGCCATCGATGGTAAGAACTACCGGGGCCGGAAGATCAGGATGAATGATGCGGAAAGCGGAGGTGGCAGAAAATAATTGATCCGGTTATTGGATTTGACAAGCGCAAAAACTACATTTGTTATATGACCGTCGCAAAGACATACTTCGGATACTATTTTTATTACTTCTTTTTTGGAAAGAAGCCGGGTATGCTTGTGTTGACCATTTACTAGAACAACTAAAAATCAACATACAGAATCCCGGCCAGGTTTGGCCGGGATTTTTTTGCCCCCTAACCCCTAAAGGGGAGAATAGGGAGTGTTAAGAAAATGAAGTAAGTAATATGGCCAATCGAATAGCAATCCAGGGTTATGAAGGGAGTTTTCACCAGGTGGCAGCACGCTCTTTTTTTGGTAAAGGAGTGGAAGTGATCCCTTGTGATACATTCAAAGAGGTGGTGAAGATCGCAGCGGATAAAAAAATAAGTGATGGTGCTATCATGGCCATCGAGAATTCGATCGCCGGAAGTATTTTGCCGAATTACAACCTGTTGCAAAAAAGCAACCTGGTCATTACAGGTGAGATCTATTTACAGGTACGGCAAAACCTGCTGGTTAATCCCGGCGTAAAACTGGAAGACATCAAAGAAGTGCATTCTCATACAATGGCTTTACAACAATGCGATGATTTTTTGGATAAACATAAATGGAAATTGGTAGAGACCGACGACACTGCATTGAGTGCAAAATATATTCACCGGCACCATAGTAAACATATTGCCGCCATTGCCAGCAAGCTGGCCGCCGAGTTGTATGAACTGGAAATGATCGCACCCGATATTCATACGCTGAAGAATAACTATACCCGCTTTCTTGTTTTGCGAAATGAAGAGGCGGCACCAAAAGTGGAAGGTGCGAATAAGGCATCGGTGAGTTTTCATACCGATCATTCCCGCGGTAGCCTGGCAAAAGTGCTGACAAGGATCGCAGAAGGCGGAATTAATTTAAGCAAACTGCAGAGTTTCCCGATACCCGGCAGCGATTTTAAATACAATTTCCATGCGGATATGGAATTTGACTCGGCAGAACAGTTTTATGAAGTGATAGGGCAGGTGAAAAGACTAACGGAGAAGATCAGGGTGTATGGGGTTTATAAAAAGGGGATTGGGAAATGATGATTAATGCGGAAGTGTGAAAATGTGAAAATGCCTGTCCCGGAGGGACAAAAGGTCGGTAGAACTCTGGTAATGAGAAATAAGGAATGAGAAAGTAGTGGGTCAGTGGTGCAATAGGTAAATGAACAAAGACGTTGCGTACCCAGCCCGTTGCGCTCGCCCCGCGAGAGATGGTGAATAAGCGGGTATTTGTCCCGGAGGGACAAAAGGTCGGTCACACGATAAGACAACAATGATCATTGCCCCATAGGGGCAAAACAAATAGGAAATGAAAACAAGCAAACGATTAAACGGTATCGGCGAATATTATTTCTCCCAAAAACTGAGAGAGATCGAAGAGCTGAACAAAGCAGGCAAGAACATTATCAACCTGGGTATTGGTAGCCCCGATCTGCCACCGCATCCGGATGTGATAAAGACATTGCAGGAAGAAAGTGCAAAACCAAATGTGCATGGCTACCAATCCTACAAAGGTTCACCGGTATTGAGAACTGCGATAAGCCAATGGTACCGGGAATGGTATGGTGTACAACTCGATCCTGCCACAGAGGTTTTGCCGCTGATCGGGAGCAAGGAGGGGATCATGCATATTTGTATGACATACCTGGACAAAGGGGATAAAGTACTCGTGCCAGACCCGGGTTATCCTACATACCGGGCTGCGGTGAAGCTGGCAGGAGGAGAGTGTATAAATTATACATTGAAGGAAAAGAACAATTACGAACTGGAATTTTCCAAGCTGGATAAAAAGAAGTTGAAGAAAGTGAAATTGATGTTTGTCAACTACCCACAGATGCCGACTGGCCAATCACCTTCAAAAGAATTTTTTGAGAAGCTGGTAGCGTTTGGAAGAAAACATGATATTCTCATCGTGCATGACAATCCTTATTCATTCATCCTAAATGAGACGCCGTTGAGTTTGTTAAGCATTGAAGGAGCCAAAGACTGCGTGATCGAACTAAATTCGCTGAGTAAAAGCCATAATATGGCCGGGTGGAGAGTTGGGATGCTCTGCGGTGCAAAAGAAAGAATAGAAGAAGTGCTAAGGTTTAAAAGCAATATGGACAGCGGGATGTTCCTGCCGGTTCAGCTTGCAGCTGCAAAAGCATTGCAATTGGGAAAAGAATGGCACGAAGGGGTAAATGCTGTGTATCAAAAACGAAGGGAAAAGGTTTTCGAATTACTGGAGTTACTGAACTGCAGCTTTTCAAAGCAACAGGCCGGGCTATTTGTGTGGGCAAGGGTGCCGTCAACCTATAAAGGCGGATATGTGTTGAGTGATGAAGTGCTGTACAAATCCAACGTTTTTATCACGCCTGGTGGCATATTTGGAAAGGCGGGTGAAAAATATGTGAGAGTAAGTTTGTGTGCAACAGTGGAGAAATTTCAAGAAGCGATCAATAGAATTAGCTAAGAGTCTATCCTTCGACAGGCTCAGGAGAGTGTAAAGAGCAAACGAGAAAAGTACCCTGGCGCAGGAATGTTTTGATTTTCTATGGGTCGTTTTGTAGATAAGAGGAGATTTTGATCAACCAAAGACACTACGAATTTCGGTAACTCTCTTTAAACTCTTAGTAAATATAAAACTATGCAAAGAAAAAAAATAGCCATCGTCGGAGTCGGTCTCATCGGGGGATCACTCGCCATCCAGTTGCACGAGAAAAAAATATCATCGCGGTTGACCGGTGTTGATACGAATGAGGAGCATGCCCGGACAGCATTGGAGCTGGAACTTGTGGATGAAATGTTGCCGTTAGAGGAAGCCATCTGGCAGTCGGACGTCATTGTGCTGGCGATCCCGGTTGACAAGCTCGTTTCCCTGTTGCCCTTCATCATGGATACCATTGATCAGCAAGTAGTGGTGGATCTCGGTTCTACCAAATCACAATTGGTCGAGAGTATAAGGGATCATCCCAAAAGAGGACGATATGTGGCTACGCACCCGATGTGGGGAACGGAATACAGTGGACCGGCTGCAGCGGTTCGTGGTGCGTATGAGAACAAAGCCGTGATCATCTGCAATGCGGAGGATAGCGATGCCGATGCTCTGGAATGGGTAAAGCATATGTACAAAAAGATCGGGATGCATTTGCTGGAGATGGAAGCAAAAGCGCATGACCTTCATGCGGCTTATGTCAGCCATATCTCGCATATTACTTCGTTTGCACTGGCGAATACGGTATTACAGAAAGAAAAAGAGGAGCAGGCGATTTTCGAACTGGCGTCTGCGGGTTTTGAAAGTACCGTGCGGCTGGCCAAGAGCAACCCGGCCATGTGGGTGCCGATATTTATGCAGAATAAAGAGAATGTACTGGATGTTTTGAAAGAGCATATTGCACAGCTGACAAGATTTAAAGAAAGTATTGAAAAAGAAGATCATGAATACCTGATGAGGTTGATCGAGGATGCGAATAAGATCAGGCGGATCATAAAATAAGGAATAAGAAATAAGGAATGAGAAAGTATCGGGTCATTTGGGCATCGTTTCTATGTCCCGTAGGGACAAAAGGTCGGTAGACTGCGAATTGTTTTTATGAATTTCCGCGCCGTAGGTGCGAAACAAAGCTGAGCAGCGAATAGAACCCTGAAGAGTGCGACGCAACAGCCGATGCCATGAAAACCCAAAGCTGGGACAATAATCAATAACTTTACAAATTAAGAATATATGCAAACAGAAGAGTCAACAGTGAATGCAGTCGCCCAGTCAGCCTGGGAGAAACGACCCCTGATCATCAGTGGCCCCTGTAGTGCCGAGACGGAGGAACAGGTATTGGAAACAGCGCAGCGCTTAGCCGCCACCGGGAGGGTAGATATGTTGAGAGCCGGTATCTGGAAACCAAGGACAAAGCCGGGCATGTTTGAAGGCGTGGGTGCCAAAGGCTTACCCTGGTTGCAGCAGGCAAAGAAATTGACCGGCTTGCCGACAACAGTGGAAGTGGCGACTGGTAAACAGGTGCAGGATGCGCTGACCTTTGATGTGGATGTATTATGGATCGGTGCAAGAACAACGGTGAATCCCTTCAGTGTGCAGGAAGTAGCTGATGCATTGCGCGGGACGAATGTACCGGTGCTGATCAAAAACCCGATCAACCCTGATCTTGAATTGTGGACCGGGGCCGTGGAAAGGATAGCCAGGGCGGGTGTAAAACAGATCGGGCTGATCCATCGCGGCTTCTCGTCGTATGGCAATACCGAATACCGCAATGCACCCATGTGGCATCTCGCTATCGAAATGAAGTTGAAGCATCCCAACATGCCTATCATCAATGATCCTTCGCATATCTGTGGCCGTCGTGATATATTGCTGGAAGTAGCGCAGAAAGCGATCGATCTTGACTACGACGGGCTGATGATCGAAAGCCATATCGATCCTGATAAAGCCTGGAGTGACGCAAAGCAACAGGTAACACCGGAGCGGTTGAAAGAAATGCTGGAGACTATCATCTGGAGAAAAGAAGATGTAAGTTCGGAAGAGTACCATGCGGCATTGGAAAAATTGCGCCAACAGATCAATCAACTGGATGATGAACTGATGCAGATACTCGGTCAACGGATGAAAGCCGCCGAACAGATCGGTATTTATAAAAGGGAAAATAATATTACCATTTTACAAACCAGCCGCTGGAATGAGATCATTGAAAGAGCTTTTGCGAAAGGCGATAAGCTGGGATTGAGCAAAGAGTTCATTACAAAGTATTTTGATGCGGTGCATATGGAGAGTATCAATCATCAGAAGAAGATTATGGACCGTTGAATGGCGTCTGACGTCTCAAAGAGCGTCTGACGCATTCGATGGATGGACCATGCACAATAAGCAACAGACAATAGACAAATGAGGAAAGTCACATATAAATTCTCAAATTCATCCACGGATTATTACCTGGCCAATGGGATCAGTCATTTGAAAAAGATAACTGATCGGAAAGCAACGGTATTGATCACGGATGAGAATGTTTACAATGCGCATACCAAGCTCTTCAAAGGTTGGGATACGATCGTACTGAAACCGGGAGAGGAATACAAAGTGCAGGCAACCGTGGATGCACTGATCGAACAACTGATCGGGATGGAGGCGGACAGGAGTACAACCCTGGTGGGCGTTGGAGGAGGGGTGATCACCGATATCACCGGTTACGTTGCGTCGGTCTATATGCGGGGATTGCGTTTTGGGTTTATTCCTGCTTCCGTATTGGGTTTGGTTGACGCATCGATCGGTGGAAAGAACGGAATTGATGTGGGAGAGTTTAAAAATATGGTGGGGGTGATCCGGCAGCCGGCTTTTATCCTGCATGATATAGTCTTTCTGAACTCATTGCCTGAAACTGAATGGGTGAATGGTTTCGCGGAGATCATTAAGCATGCCTGTATCAAAGACGCGGCCATGTTTGCAGAGCTGGAAAAGAATTCGTTGAATACATACCGCGGCAGGCAAAAATCAATTTGTGAATTGATCCGGCGGAATGCGTTACTGAAAACAAAACTGGTTCAGAAAGATGAATTTGAAAAAGGGGAGAGAAAGCTGCTGAACTTTGGTCATACACTTGGTCACGCATTAGAGACGCAGTACGAATTGTCGCACGGACAGGCCATTTCCATTGGGATGACTTATGCCTGTCATATTTCAGAGCAGTTGGCCGGCTTCAAACAAACCGAAAGGGTTATAAACCTGCTGGATAAATATGGATTGCCCACGCATGCGGCTTTTGATAAACAAAAAGTATTTGAAGTACTGAAAATGGATAAGAAACGAGAAAGAAAAGAGATGAATTATGTTTTGCTGGAGAAGATAGGGAAGGGGGTGGTAAAGAGCATTCCTTTGAAGAAGTTGGAGAAAATTGTTTTAGCATTATAAAAATGATTAGGAAGATTTTATACAGGCCAGTCGGACCATTGGAGTTGGAGCTTATCGAAAAAAGCGGCTGGGAAAAATTCCCGCCACGTTTACCGGAGCAGCCGATCTTTTACCCGGTTCTTAATGAGGATTATGCCATACAGATTAATGAACAATGGAACGTGCCTGCATACGGTTCAGGGTTTGTGACGAAGTTCAGTATTGATGGGGAATATGTTAAGAAATTCGCAGAACAGAATGTAGGAGGCGAGATTCACAATGAACTATGGGTACCTGCTGAAGAATTGGACGAATTTAATGAACATATTATTGGGCTAATTGAAGTGACGAAAGCGTTTCGTAAAGTGGAGAAATGAAAGTTATAATACATCCCTCACAATTAAAGGGAAATATCCAGGCACCGGCATCGAAGAGTTCGATGCAACGGGCATGTGCTGCAGCATTATTATGTCACGGCACTACAATCATTAAAAACCCGGGCAGAAGTAATGATGATAAGGCAGCTCTGGATATCATTCAGAAGTTAGGAGCTAAAGTAAAGATGGAAAATGGGGAATTGAAAGTGGAAAGCAAGGGAGTGAAACCCATTTCAAATGAAATCGATTGTGGGGAAAGTGGTTTGAGTATCCGGATGTTTACACCAATAGCAGCATTGAGTCACAAAGAAATTAAAATAAATGGAAGTGGAAGTCTGCTGGACCGGCCTATGGATTTTTTTGACGAGATATTACCACAACTTGAAGTCAAAATCAAAAGTAATAACGGGAAATTGCCGATGCTTGTACAGGGTCCCTTAATCCCAAAAAATATTGAAGTTGACGGCTCATTAAGTTCACAATTTCTAACTGGTTTACTGATGGCTTATGGCGCTGTAGCTGAAAATAAAACTTTGAGGGTAAAAAACCTTAAAAGCAAACCATATATTGGCCTTACACTGAATGTCATGAAAGAATTTGATGTTGAAGTCGGCAATAAAAATTTTCAAGAATTTTTCTTTAAGCCTCATGGAGCAAGTTATAAGCAAACAACTTATACTGTCGAGGGCGACTGGAGCGGTGGAGCTTTTTTATTAATCGCCGGTGCTATCGCTGGCCCCATAACAGTGCGGGGGCTCGACATCACATCTACACAGGCAGATAAAGCGATCATCGATGTGTTGATAAATGCCAATGCTGGTATTGTGATCGAAGCAAAGGGAATAAAGATCCGTCCCTCGGAGATGACGGCATTTGATTTTGATGCTACCGATTGTCCCGATCTGTTTCCCCCGTTGGTAGCATTAGCGGCTTATTGTAAAGGAACAACCACTATAAAAGGTGTAAGCCGGTTAATGCATAAAGAAAGTAACCGGGCGTTGACATTACAGGAAGAGTTCGGGAAAATGGGCGTTAAGATCGGAATTGAAGAGGATACCATGCTGATCCATGGCGGCAATGCAGTAAAAGGAGCCGTGGTGCATTCAAGACATGATCATCGCATAGCTATGGCCTGTGCCGTAGCTGCATTGAAGGCAAATGGTGAAACAACAATAGAAGAAGCAGGCGCCGTAAAAAAATCTTACCCTGATTTCTATAATGATCTGAAATCTTTGGGAGCATCAGTATCTTTACCCCATCAACATTATAATTTATAAATAGTGAATTCATTCGGCCGTATATTCCGCATTTCCATTTTTGGCGAATCGCATGGTGACTGTGTAGGTATCACTATTGATGGATGCCCTGCAGGTTTACTCTTGTCTGCGGAAGATCTTTTGCCAGACCTGGAACGGAGGAAAGGCGGATTGCAAAAAGGTACTACTCCACGAAAGGAAGACGATATCCCGATCTTTAAAAGCGGGCTGTTCAATGGCAAAACAACCGGTTTCCCCATCACCATTCTGTTTGAGAACAAGAATACCCGTAGTGACGATTATACAAAACAAAGAAGTATACCAAGACCCGGCCATGCTGATTGGGTTGCACACCAGAAATTTGGGGGCAACGAGGATTACAGGGGAGGTGGTCATTTCAGTGCAAGGCTTACGGCTGGAATTGTTGCTGCAGGAGCTATAGCGAAGAAACTACTTTCTCTTGTTCAGACCTCACCCCAAACCCCTCTCCCGGAGAGAGGGGCTGGCATAACGATCTCCGCAGCCGTAACTGAGACCGGTGGCGAAAAAGACACCGAGAAAGGTCTGCAAAAAGCAATCGATGCCAAAGATTCTGCAGGCGGTATCGTAGAATGCCGGGTAAATGGTTTGCCGGTTGGTTTGGGTGAACCGTATTTTGATTCGCTTGAATCAGTGTTGTCACATATGTTGTTTGCAATACCTGCAGTAAAAGGAGTTGAATTCGGCGCTGGCTTTGCTGCCGCTAAAATGTTTGGCAGCGAACATAACGACGCCATCGAAAATATGGAAGGTAAAACAAGGACCAATCATGCTGGTGGCATCGTGGGAGGTATCAGCAATGGTAATGAACTGGTATTCCGCCTTGCCATCAAACCTGCTTCCTCTACTCCGAAGGAACAAAACAGCCTGAACTGGGACACTGGTAAAACCGAGGATTTCTCTGTCAGGGGTCGTCATGATCTTTGCGTAGCGCTAAGAGCACCTGTCATTGTGGAAGCCGTTACCGCCATCGTGCTGGCGGATCAAATGATGCTGGAACAACAAATAAAACGAGTATTATAATGCCTGTGATCTATCATGTAGCGACGGAGAAAGATTGGAATGAGG
>JANOHQ010000080.1:0-33204 GCA_031406595.1 Chitinophagaceae bacterium | reverse complement strand
GATAAAAGTGAATCTTGCTACGGCGGGTTTTTTTGTGGGGTATTGGGTCAGTTTTAATTTTTTAATGCGTTGTAATTCCGAGGGATAGCGAGGAACAAGCGATGCTTCTATTCCGATTCCGAGGCACGAGGAATCTGCATTGAGATTCCTCGTGCCTCGGAATTATGTTCTTCGTAGCATCGCTTGTTCCTCGCTATCGCTCGGAATGACAACGCATTAAAAAATTCAAACTGACCCAATACCCCACAAAAAAACCCGCCGTAGCAAGATTCACTTTTATCTGTTATCTATTATCTTTTAGTTTTTCAGAACTTCTCTTGAAATAACCAACTTCTGTATCTCTGAAGTTCCTTCCCCGATCGTACACAGTTTGGCATCGCGGTAATATTTTTCCACCGGGAAATCCTTGGTATAGCCATAGCCCCCAAAGACCTGCACCGCATCGTTCGCCACTCTTACGGCTACCTCACTCGCATAATACTTCGCCATTGCGGCTTCCTTGGTCATCGGTTGTTTTCGTTCCTTCAGATCACAGGCCTGCAGGGTCAGCAGTTCGGCCGCCATGATCTCGGTCGCCATATCGGCGAGTTTGAACGAAATGCCCTGAAAGTTAGAAATGGGCTGATCAAACTGGTAGCGTTCCTGCGAATATTGCAAAGCCGCTTCATACGCCCCTTTTGCAATACCCAGCGAGAGGGAAGCGATCGAGATCCTTCCGCCATCGAGCACTTTCATAGCCTGTTTAAAACCCTCTCCCACTTCTCCCAAACGATTTGCATCGGGTATGCGGCAATTGTCAAAGATCATTTCAGCGGTTTCGCTGGCACGCATACCCAGCTTGTTTTCTTTTTTTCCGGCACTGAAACCTGTCGTGCTCATTTCCACTACGAAGGCCGTAGAATTATTTTTAGCGCGGGGCTCGCCGGTCCTGCAGATCACTACGGCCACATTACCACTTTTACCATGGGTGATCCAGTTCTTTGTGCCGTTGATGATCCATTCATTCCCTTCTTTAACCGCTGTACATTTCATATTACCTGCATCACTCCCGGTGTTCGCTTCGGTAAGCCCCCATGCCCCGATCCATTCCGCGGTGGCCAGTTTGGGTAACCATCTTTTCTTTTGCTCTTCGTTGCCAAAAGAAAGAATATGCCCGGTACACAATGAATTATGCGCCGCCACACTCAACCCGATCGAACCACAAACTTTCGAGATCTCTTCAATAACGGTTTTGTACTCAAAATAAGAAAGACCGGCTCCGCCATATTCCTCCGGTACCAATACTCCCATCAAACCCAGCTTCCCCATTTCTTTGAATAGGTGTACGGGAAATTCCTGGCTTTCGTCCCATTTCATTACATGGGGTTTGATATGTAGTTGGGCAAAATCACTGGCAGTCTGAGCTACCTGTTGTGTAAGCTCGGCAGTTTGGAAATTCATAAATGCAAATAGTTGATTGTTGTTGAATAACTATGCCACTCACAATTCCAATAACTATCGGAAAAGGGGTGGCACAGTCCTGGGCCTTCATTAATAGCAGGCAAGCGATCGATAAAGGCGATGCAATTTAAGGGAAATTAATTCCAACTAACAAGTGTTAGTAAAATATTTTTTTACTCTATTTCTGGCCCATTACATTTTGTCCTTAACATATTGTCCAAAATACTTTAGGGCTTTAACATAGTGTGGAAGTCCTTCTTCCAGGCTTCCTGTTTTCCCGGTACTCCTGTCCGTGATATAAATAACAGCACTACTGTGTGAATTCACAACTTGTCCCGTTTTTACGGTCTTCGTCATGCTATAATAGCCGGACCAGGTGAGAAAATACCGGTACACTGATTTATCACTGTATTTTGGGTCTTTCTCCTGGTCTGCATAAATGACCTCATACTTCCCGGGATAGTTTTCTTCCAGGGCTTCCTCAACCTGCTTGTTATTGCCATTGTCAAGCGACCTGTCGTTATATGAACTTACGAGCAATACATACCGGGCATTCTTAATATCAGCCGGTATAGCCGCTTTATTCATCCGCCTGTAAAAGGTCGGCTTTAGACAGGACGATAAAACAATTGCCAGCAATAGCGGGATCATAATGCGTTTGTACATATAGATAGTTTTTGATAACATGGATCCAAAAAAGCAATGGCCTTTTCTATGAAGATCAGTCGTTGAATTCAAGTGTCAACCCGTCGTAAGCCAGGTGTATTCCTTCGGGAAGTTCCGCCTCAATCTCCGCATGCTGACCAAGCTGGTGAGAGATATGCGTGAAATAACCCGTAGGTATTTTTAATTCCTCCACCATCCCGATCGCTTCATCAAGGGTGAAATGGGAAATATGTTTTTGTTTGCGAAGCGCATTCAATACCAGTACTTCACTTCCCCTTATTTTGTTTTTTTCCGCCTCATCTATCCGGTTGGCATCGGTGATATAGGTAAACTTACCAAAGCGGAACCCCAGCACTGGCATCTTTAAGTGCCATACAAGGATGGGTGTAACCGGTATATCACCGACCACAAATGGTTCCATCGCGATGGTGTTCAGTACCAATTCTGGAATCCCCGGGTATTTGGTATCAGCAAATGCATAATAAAAATCCCGTCGTAAGGCTTCTTCTGTCAATGAATCGGCATAGATGTTCACCGGCCTTTTGGTGAGATAATTAAAAGCCTTTACATCATCCAGTCCCGCCATATGATCCTTGTGCGGGTGTGTAAAGATGATCGCATTCAACTTTCTTATTTTTTTCCGGAGCATCTGGTAGCGAAAATCCGGGCCGGCATCCACTACCAGTGTTGTAGTAGCAGACTCAACGAGTATACTGGACCGGAGACGTTTATCTTTTTTATCAGGGGAGCTGCAGACAGCACAATCACAACCGATCATAGGTACACCACTGCTGGTGCCGGTTCCAAGAAAAGTTATTTTAAGCGGGGGATACATCATGCACTATAACAGCCTGTAAAATACTGAATCTGCCACACAAACTATTGTGCTGGTTGAAATAGTGGGTAGTGGGTCCGTCCGAAATCAATTCTGTCCCATAGGGACATTTTATGGGTAGTTATGCAGATAAGGCGTTTGATATCGTTCCATAGGAACGATTTGTGCAACAGGCTAATAACATTGGATCGCACAATATGTCCCTACGGGACATCATATAAAACTCCTGGATCATTCTACCCAAAAAGCGTCACGATGGGACGCAAGAATTTCAAATTGCCCCACTACTAAATAGTGCTTACTCTGCTAAATAGGTTTAAGATCGATACTCTCACCAGGAAACTAAAAATTACCTTTCTCCCGGCATCCGGTCAGCCTGTGCTTTTGAGCGTTTGAACCGGTACATTGCTGTGAACGTGAACTGCCTGCCCACCCTTTTGTAATGTGAATCAAAATAGTAATCGGGTGTTTCGGTTATCTCACGTGTTTCCTGCGAATCAAAGATATTATTAGCTGCAAGTATGAGTGACATGCGGTCTCCGAAGATATCTCTCGAAAAACCAATATTGGCCCGGTACTGCGAATGGGTCACGGATTGCACATCCTTGTTTTTTGCCCGGTAATTAAAGCTGATATCAGCGGATACTATTTTAGGGAATTTCAAAGTGGAGCGTATGGTAGTGAACCAGGTTTTATCCGACACGTAATACTTGTCACCGGCATACTCTCCTTTTTGTGAGAACTGGTAAAAATTAAAGTCCGTCGACAGGCGCCACCAGTCAAATGGATTATAGATCAGGGCCAATTCGGCGCCGAATCTTTTTTCAATGGCCAGGTTCACTGGTGTATTCAGGAAAGTACCATCTGTATTCTGCTTACGGATGAAGTCAAAATAATCGGTTGAGTACTGGTAGTATAATGATGGGTTAATGGTGATCTTGCCGGCTTTCTTCAACATACCTATCTCAAAAGCATTTGTGTACATCGGGTCCAGGTCCGGATTACCAACCCGCAGATTCCTGGTATCTGAAAGCCCGGCAAAAGAATTGAGTTGCCAGAACCTGGGCCGGTTGATCCTCCTGCTATAACTGACCTGCAGTTCATAATCGTGCTTCATACTGAATTGCAGGTGCACGGTCGGGAAAAAATTAATATAGTTCTTCTCCCTGTTGATCGTTTTCTTTCTGTCAGAAATATTGATATTCGAGAATTCGGAGCGTACACCTAACAGGTAATTCAATTTTTTGAACTTATTCCCATACTGTACGTAAGCACCATAGATATTCTCATCATAAAAGAGTTTGTTCTCGTATTGTGGCAAAGAGACCCCATTCATGGAAGCGCTGTATTCGCTGCGGATGGAACGAAGGTCCCCCCTGAGGCCGGCTTCCAGGCGCCCTTCCTTTCCAACCGGATTGATATAATCGCTCTGGATAAAAATATCATCACTGCTTTCAATATCCCTTGCTATCATATTGAAGTAGCCAGCGGTACCCATACCCCCTTTTTGTTGTTCGATCACCTGGTTCTCATCGTCGTTCCAGAAATCATACTGTACACTGGTTGTCCATTTTCGTCCGGGCTTTTTGAACGTACGGACATAATTGAGCTCAATCTCGTTGAATACTTGCGGTTCCCTGTAATCTTCGAAACGGCTGATGCTGCTGTCGGGAGCACCTGTTTTATCGAAATAGTGGTAATTGTACCTCGCAGTATCTTTATTGTCCCTCCTGGCATAATAATAACTGCCCGTAAGGGTGCTTTTATCATTGATATAATAATCACTTCCAAAATAAAAATTCACATTCCCGGCGCTGAACTTATAATCATTTCGTTGCGAAAGTTCAGACTCATCACCGGTTTTGTTGACACGGTATTGCTCTTCGATGCCAAAGGACCGGGTATAACGGTAACCGGCATTTGAAAAAATATTCACTTTTTTTGTTTTGTAACTCATATTGGCGTTCACACCGTTATTGACAGGGCTGCCAATGCTTCCCTGCAACGAGGCATTAAAACCATATTGTGAATTTTTTTTAAGGATAATATTAATGATGCCGGCACTTCCCTGTGCTTCATACGCCGAGGAGGGGTTTGTGATTACTTCGATCTTTTCGATACTCGCCGCAGGGATCTGGCGGATCCCGTCATTAGTAGTAAGCATGGAAGGTTTGCCATTGATTAGGATCCGTACATTGCCATTTCCACGCAGGCTGATGTTTCCCATAGGATCAACATTCACCGACGGAACATTATTCAGTACATCCGTTGCACTACCTCCTTTTGAAAGAATATCCTTCCCGACGTTGAATATCTTTTTATCTCCCTTCAATTCGATATCAGATTTGGTCGCCGTTACACTTACATTCGATAATTGTTTTACCTGTTCTTCGAGGCTGATGGCATTGAATACGGTATCCGAGGCTATCAACAGCCCGCTTAGCGAGTATGGTTGAAGATTGACCGCTTCAATTCTGAGTTCATATACCGAAGGTTGTACCTGGACTAAAAACACCCCGGCAGCATCCGATACAACCGAATATTTTTTCAAGTGCGGATCCTTCGGACTAAGCACAATCGTTGCTCCTGCAACGGGTTCTTTTGATTGAACGGAGATGATCTTCCCCTTCACAGACAGGCTGCCGGGAGGTTGCCCTGACACCTGTACAGATAAGATGAAAACAATGGCAAGCAGTAATGGTAAACTTTTCATGGCTATACTTTTTACAAATATGTCGTGCAATTCTTCTCGCAAAACAGCCTGCATCTACAGGTATGGCTTTCATCGACCGATCGGGCAGATTGGTTAGAAATGCTGGTTGGGAGGCGATCCTTACCTTTTCATCGCCGATACTACCCTTTTCATCACCCGGCGGGCATTTTGTGCAAAAGGCTTTCTATTTTTGAACCCGTCATGTCATTATTTGAGCGACTTATCCGTTTTAATAAAAAGCACCGGGTGCTTTCTCATATCCTTTTCTGGGTATGCCTCTTCCTGGTATTTGCTTTCCGTTTCGATCCTTACGACCGGTACAACCATTCCCTGTGGAACGATATGCTGGATTGGTCCACCTTCATCCTGCTGGCGGCCATTTATGCGTATTATATATCCTACCGATTTATTCCGGGACTGACCAGGTCGCACCGGTATGGACCCGCCATAATAGAATGCATCGTCTTCACTTATATAATTTCAGCTGGTTCAAGAATAATCGCAGTTCATTTTTTGGAACCCATTACCCGTAAACCGCCTTTCACCCAGGAACCGGTGACCGAAATATTGCTGGATATAATGACCTTATTCCATGGGTATTTTCTGCACATGCTCGCTATTTCTTTCTTTTTTGTATTTATCAAACTGGTAAAGGACCAGTATCTCGCAAATAAGAAAGCGTTGCAGCTTGAAAAGCAAAAAAGTGAATCCGAACTTGCAACATTAAAGGCACAACTCAACCCGCACTTCCTCTTCAATACACTCAATAATATCTACTCCCTGACGCTATTAAAATCTCCGTCTGCGCCGGGTGCGGTGGCACGGCTTTCTGACATTCTTGATCACCTGCTCTATCGCTGCAGTGATTTGTATGTGCCGGTATCCAAAGAAATAACCCTGTTACAGAATTATATCGGGCTGGAAAAGATGCGATATGATGAGCGGCTTGAAGTAAATTTTATTCATCATACTGACCAGGACGCCCTCATCGCACCACTCATTCTTCTTTCGCTGGTAGAAAATGCCTTTAAACACGGTGCTGGTGAAGATGCCGGCAACCCGGTTATTGATATTACCCTCCGGTTGAAGAACAATGTTTTTTTCTTTGAAATAAGTAATTCTGAAATAGTGCCCAAAGAAAAGAATGATACTGAACGGATCGGGCTGGCTAATATCCGCAAACAACTGGAATTGATCTACTCTGGAGTGCATACCTTTAAAACCAGTTTGCAGGACGGGCGCTTTATAGCAACGCTGCAGATACAGTTGCCAAAAGAAAAACAATAAAACCGTCATTTTGAAAACCCGCTGCCTGATCGTAGATGATGAACCCTTGGCCAGGAAACTGTTGCAGAGCCATATCGTCCAATTGGATCAGCTTGAACTGGCAGGACAATGTTCCAATGCCATCAAGGCTTCTGAAATGTTGCGTACGACAGAGATCGACCTGCTGTTCCTTGATATAAAAATGCCCCAGCTTACCGGCATCGATTTTCTTAAAACATTGAAGAAAGCACCCGCAGTCATCTTTACTACGGCTTACCGGGAATATGCATTGGAAGGATATGAACTGGATGTAGTGGACTATCTTTTAAAACCCATCACTTTTGATCGCTTCTTCAAATCGATAGAGCGGTATCACCTCCGTATGATCCCGAAAGACAGCGGGCAGAAGGTCATTAATCCGCAGCAGGAATCATTCATTTACATTAAAACCGGCAATAAGTTCCACAAGATCGATACAACGGATATTATTTTCATTGAAAGTATCAGGGATTATATTGTTGTACATCGTAATGGAAAGGAAAAACTAACGGCAAAATATAAGATCAGCGACCTGGAAGAAGATTTGAAGGGAAAGGATTTTTTACGCATCCACCGTTCCTTTATTGTAAACCCCTTGCGGATCACCGCCTTTACTAACCACGATGTAGAATTAGGCCCGGTACAGCTTCCCATCGGGAATAGTTATAAAGAATACGCGATGAAACTGTTGAAGAAAAGCTGATACTGTTTTCAGCAAATAAATCCTCTGCTACTTACTTTTCGGTATTTTCCGTTGCCAGTTTTGAAATAATCCCGGTGTACAGTTTCTGCGACTCCAGGGTCAACAGATCGGGGTTGATATCCAATTGAGGGATAAGATCGAGCAGGGTGTTGATACGACCTTCTGTTTGCAGGAATTTGTTCAGTACCACTACTTTCCTTTCTTCAAGGATACAATAGCCACTTTGGAATGTCCCTCTTTCATAGCGCAACACATAACCAGCTTCGGCGGGAATGGCTTGGAGTTTATCAAGGGTAGTCTGCGTGTACTTCATAAAGGCAAATTTAACTCCGAAAAAAATGAAAATTCAGGTCATTTACCCCGACATTATTCACAGTTTGTTTACCTTGAAGCAATGAACCATAACATGAGAAAACTGATTTTAGCCATTAAGAGCCGAGGGAGCGAAGCAATTACTTACTCTGCATCTTTATCACCGGCACGATCATTTCTTCCAGGCTTACACCGCCATGCTGGAACGTATTGCGGTAATAATTCACGTAGTAATTATAATTATTGGGATAACAGAGAAAACTATCTTCCTTGGCAAAGATGAAGGAGGAATTAATAGTTGGCACCGGTAGCCCCGCTTCTCTCGGGTCGCGGAATGCCAGTACCTCTTTGGGCTCATAATTCAAATTGCGGCCATGCTTATACCGGAGATTAGTAGTGGTTTGTTTATCTCCTACTACTTTACAAGGTGTTTTGACCCTTACACTACCATGGTCGGTAGCCAACACGATCTTTATGTTTTTATCAGCAATCTTTTTTAATGCCTGGTGCAGCGGCGAATGCTCGAACCAGGAAGTGGTGATACTACGGTAGCTCATTTCATCGCCGGCCAGTTCTTTCAGCACTTCCATTTCTGTGCGGGCATGACTTAGCATATCCACAAAATTGTAAACGATAATATTCAGATCGTTGTTCAGCAGGTTGTGAATATTGTTCTGCAGATCCAACCCCGCCTGGTTATTCACTACTTTGGTATAAGAAACTTTCAGGTCTGTTTTTCCAAGCCGTTTCAGTTGCGCCCGGATAAATTCTTCCTCGTGCAGGTTCTTTCCGCCTTCTTCCTCGTCGTTTTTCCACTGTGTGGGAAATTGCTTTTCAATATCCATCGGCATCAAACCGGCAAAAATAGCATTACGGCAATATTGTGTTGCGGTAGGAAGTATGCTGTAAAAACTGTCTTCTTCGAGTATGCGGAAGCTTTCTGAAAAAATAGGCTGAATAGCTTTCCACTGGTCGAAACGAAGATTATCGATCAGGATAAAAAACAACGGTGTGCCTTTTTCCAAATGAGGCAATACCTTAAACTTCATCAGCGAGTGACTCATTACAGGGCCATCGGTACTTTTGGGGTTTACCCAACTTGCATAGTTCCTGGAAACAAATTTGAAAAATTCGGTATTCGCTTCGCTCTTTTGGTTTTGTAAGATCTCTTGCATCTCCGGGCTGTCACTTTTCTCCATTTCCAGCTCCCAGTAAACCAGTTTTCTATAGATATCCATCCATTCGTTGTAGTCAGGATTGCTGTTCAATGCTGTAAACAAATGGCGGAACTGCTGCTGGTAGGCGGTGGTGGTCTTTTCTGCCACCAGCCTCCGGTTATCGATGATTTTTTTCAAACTCAGCCAGACCTGGTTAGGGTTCACCGGTTTGATCAGGTAATCGCTGATCTGTGAGCCGATGGCATCATCCATCAGGTTCTCCGTTTCATTCTTGGTGATCAGCACTACAGGCAGCGACTGGTTCACTTCTTTGATCTTGGCCAGGGTTTCCAGGCCAGTGATACCGGGCATACTTTCATCGATCAACACCACGTCTACCGGGTTCTCTTTCACGTAATCGATCGCATCAAAGCCATTGGTAAAGGTCTGGACCTCGTACCCTTTATTTTCCAGGAACATTTTCTGCGACTGTAAACTTTCGATTTCGTCGTCTACCCAGATGATTTTTGCTACTGCCATGCTATTGGTTTATTGTTTATGGTCTTTTGTTTATGGTTGTTGTCCTGATGTGTAAATTTTCCTACTGTATCCGCGTCTGTTATCGCTCCGGTCATTTTGCCCTGTGGTTACAAAGAGGAAACCGGTTCAGGTAAAAATAGCCTATTAAAACCGGGCTTTGTACTTTTGCCGTTCGTCCTTTAACAAATACACAACAATGACGCCAATCCGCAAGATCATCAACGACCCGGTGTACGGTTTTATTACGATCGACCATCCGCTGATCCTGCAGATCATTTCTCATCCTGTATACCAGCGGCTGCGGAATATTCACCAAATGGCATTTGCCCACCTGGTATACCCCGGTGCTGTTCATTCCCGTTTACATCATTCATTGGGGGCTTATCACCTGATGTGCACTGCATTGAACGAACTGAAAGGCAAGAACATTGCCATCACTGCCGAAGAAGAGCTGGGGGCTAAGATCGCTATACTGCTGCATGACCTGGGTCACGGACCTTTTTCACATGCCCTGGAAAACGAGCTGGTAAAGGACGTAAATCATGAAACCCTTTCGATCCTTCTGATGCAAAAACTGGACAAAGAATTTGACGGGCAGTTGCAAACGGCCATCCGGATATTCACCAATAAACATCCGAAGAAATTTTTGTTTCAACTGGTATCCGGTCAGCTGGATGTGGACCGGATGGACTACCTGAACCGGGATAGTTTTTTCACCGGGGTAGCAGAAGGCGTGATCGGCTACGACCGGATACTGAAAATGCTAACGGTAAAAGATGGCAACCTGGTAGTAGAAGAAAAAGCCATTTACTCTATTGAAAAATTCCTGGTATCCCGCCGGCTCATGTACTGGCAGGTCTACCTTCATAAAACAGTGCTGAGCGCTGAAATGATGCTGGTAAAGATTATCCGCCGTACCAAAGAACTGATCGCAGCAGGGCAGCCGGTTCTGGCTGCCTCCGATGAATTGAATTTCTTTTTGGCTTCAGGACCGCTTCCTATCCAACAGCATCTCGATACTTTTTGCCGGCTGGATGATCATGATATTATGGCTACGATCAAGAACTGGAGTCATCACCCCGATAAAATATTATCCACGCTTTCCCGTTCATTGGTGGAGCGCACCCTGCTAAAAGTAAAATTGCAGGCTGAACCCTTTGACAACGACTTTGTGAAAGAAAGAACAAAAGAAGTAGTTGACAAATTGGGGATCAGTGAAAAGGAAGCCGGTTATTTTGTTTTTACCGGTGAAGCCAGTAATACAACCTATAACCCGGGTGATGAACGGATCAATATTTTGTTCAAGGACGGAACGATCAAGGATATATCACAGGTAGACAATGCCCTGATCCAGCATAACCTGAGCGGCACTGTGAAAAAATATTACATTTGTTACCTAAGATAGCTGCGGGCTTCTGGCTATGGGCTGCGAGCCCATAGCCCATAGCTCATAGCCCAAAGCAATACTACATGCAATTCCCTGCCTCACAAATAGCATTGATCGTAAACGGAACCGTAGAAGGTGACCCTGCCGTCATGGTCCAATCTTTTGGAAAGATCGAAGACGCGGGACAGGGCCAGCTCACCTTTTTTGCCAACCCCAAATACGAAGAATATCTCTATACAACGAAGGCTTCAGTGATCATTCTCAACGAAGGCTATGAACTTAAAGAAAAGATCACCGCTTCATTGATCCGGGTTCCCGATGCCTATATTGCTTTTGCCACTTTGCTGAGCAAGTACCAGGAGATCATTCAACAGCAACTGCAGGGGATACAGGAACCCAGTTATATTGCGAAGACGGCTAAATACGGTCAAAATGTTTTTATCGGCGCCTTTGCTTATCTCGGTGAAGATGTTGTGGTGGGAAACAATAGCAAAATTTATCCCAACGCTTACCTGGGTAATAATGTCGTAGTAGGAGACAATACGATCATTCACCCCGGTGCCAAGATCTATTTTGATTGTAAGATCGGGAGTAATGTGATCATTCATGCAGGTGTTATCATTGGTAGTGATGGATTTGGATTTGCACCACAAGCCGACGGCACATTAAAAAAAGTTCCGCAGATCGGGAACGTGATCATAGAAGATAATGTAGAGATCGGCTCAAACAGCACGATCGACCGGGCTACAATCGGTTCCACGATCATCCGCTCGGGCGCCAAACTGGATAACCTGATACAGATCGCCCATAATGTCGATATCGGTAATTCAACGGTGATCGCTGCGCAGGCGGGTGTGAGTGGAAGTACAAAAATTGGGAAGGGAGTTATGATCGGCGGGCAGGCCGGTATCGTTGGACATATCCAATTAGGAGATGGATCCAAAGTGAATGCGCAGAGTGGTGTCAGCAAATCCATCGAGCCGGGAAAAGCAGTGACAGGTTCCCCGGCATTTGATTATACTTCTGCACTCAGGAGCCAGGCAGCCGCAAGAAAATTACCGGAGCTGGAAAAAAGAGTGAAAGAACTCGAGGCGCTGGTCAAACAATTGCTTTCAGAAAAAGTACAAGGGTAAAAACATTTTGACAGCCGGTCCAATTTTACATCTATGAAGATCTGTGGTTTCACTTTTGTTCGCAATGCTGTCAAATACGACTATCCCGTCGTTGAATCCATCAGTTCCATTCTCCCGATCGTGGATGAATTTATTGTAAGTGTTGGCGATTGCAATGACGGCACTCTCGAACTGATACAGTCCATTGCTTCTCCAAAGATCAGGATCGTTCATTCCACCTGGGACGATTCATTGAAAGAAGGCGGAAGGGTATTGGCCGTTGAAACTGATAAAGCCCTGGCGCATGTTCCCAACGATTATCACTGGGCGTTTTACCTGCAGGCCGATGAAGTGGTACATGAAAAGTATTTAGACAGTATCGTTGGAGCGGCAAAAAAGTACCAGGACGATCAACGGGTAGAGGGTTTGCTTTTTAAATATGTCCACTTTTACGGCAGTTATGATTATACGGGTGATTCAAGACGCTGGTACGACCACGAGATCCGGCTGATCAGGAATAACGGCCATATCCTTTCGTATAAAGATGCGCAGGGGTTCCGAACCAGTGAGGATAAAAAACTACAGGTAAAAGAGATAGATGCGGAGATCTGTCATTACGGGTGGGTTCGCCACCCGAATAAACAATATGAGAAGATCGTTGATTTCTCCGGTCTCTGGAATGGAGAAGACTATGCACCTTCACCTCATACAGCAGAAAAACAGTTCGACTTCCTGAATGATGCCGACTCGGTTGAATTGTTCAAGGGCACCCATCCGGCGGTAATGCAAAAAAGGATCGCGGAAAAGAACTGGGAAGCGAAGCTGGATACCGGGAAAAAGAAATTCTCTTTCAAGGATGCCCTTTTATACCGTATCGAAAAGTGGACGGGCAAACGGCTCTTTGCGTATAAAAATTATACGGTTATTTGATAACGAAGCTGTCTTTTCACAACTTCTTTGATGATTTAAAATCTGAATCACACTTCCTTCGTCAGTGCAGGCTGCAACACTGCCGATAGCTATCGGGAAGGAACATAGGTTTACACATAGTCTATGTGCTATGTCCTCCTATGTGGTTCCAATCACTCAGACCCGAAAACATCTATTTTACCCCATTTTATACGAATAATTATCTTTGCCTCCTATGATTTCCTCCACAGAAAATAAGACTTATATTGCCGGCATTATGTCGCCCAATTTTAACCCCGATAAACAGCATACGCTGAAATCGGCAACCACCATTTCAGGTACGGGCCTGCACACGGGTGTAATGGCCGACCTGACGTTAAGACCCGCCAATCCCGGCTTTGGTTACCAGTTCCAGAGGGTGGACCTCCCGGGTCAACCGATCATTAAAGCAGATTGCGATCTTGTAACCGATGTAAGCCGTGGCACTACGCTGGAAGCGAATGGAGCAAAAGTGAGTACTGTAGAGCATGTACTCGCTGCATTGGTGGGAATGGGGATCGACAATTGCCTCATTGAAATAAACGGTCCCGAAATGCCCATCATGGATGGCAGTTCCGAACCCTTTGTAGAATTGATCGAAGAAGCCGGTATCGTAGAACAGGATGCCGCCAAGATCTGGTACAGTATCGATGAGAATATTTATCATTATGATGAAGCAAAAAGAGTAGAGCTGGTAGCCATGCCCGCCACCGATTACCAGGTGACCACCCTGATCGATTTTAATTCGCCGGTACTGGGAACCCAGCATGCCGGGTTGAAATCCATGAAAGATTTCAAGACCGAGATCGCTCCCTGCCGTACGTTCTGCTTTTTACACGAACTGGAAATGCTGCTCGACAACAACCTGATCAAAGGCGGAGATATCAATAACGCCATTGTGATCGTTGACAAGCCTGTTAACGAGAAAGAAATGGCCCGGTTGAAGAAAATATTCAACAAGGAAAATATAGAAGTAAAAAGCGAGGGCTACCTGAATAACCTCGAGCTTCGTTTCCCTAATGAACCGGCCCGGCATAAACTACTTGATGTGATCGGGGATCTTGCCCTGATCGGTTACCCGGTCAAAGGAAGGATCATCGCCAACCGCCCGGGTCATAGTACCAACGTGGAGTTTGCGAAAAAAATAAAACAGTACATCAAAAAGAATAAACATACACGGGGTGTACCCGTATACGATCCCAATCGCCCGCCGGTATATGATCAGCAGTATATCGAAAAGAAATTACCGCATCGTTTCCCGTTTGCGCTGGTCGACAAGATCATTGAATTAAGCGACACGCATATCGTGGGGATCAAGAACGTGACCTTCAATGAATGGTTCTTCCAGGGACATTTTCCCGGCAATCCTGTAATGCCCGGTGTATTGCAGATCGAAGCACTGGCACAATGTGGTGGTATCCTGGCGATCAACCTGAGTGGCGAAGGCACTTACGATACGTACTTCCTCAAAATAGACAATTGCAAGTTCAAGCAAATGGTAAGACCCGGAGATACGATGATCCTGAAAATGGAATTGTCCAGCCCCATCCGTCGTGGTATTTGCGAGATGAAAGGGACTGTTTATGTGGGTAATAAAGTTTGTTCGGAAGGTGACCTGGTGGCGCAGATCGTGAAGCACTAGATCGACAGTAAAAAAATAACCAGAGAGAATGCCCGGTTTTGGCTGAAATGCCCGAAAACAGGGCATTTTCTTTTATCCCCAATTCCCGGAATTTAGCATAAAAAATGGCTCCAAAATCCGGGTTCCACGGGCTTATTTCCGTACATTTGTGAGTTATAATTTTTTCCCCGAAGGGATGCCTTCGGTACATTTTTCAAGACCGTTTTTTCCCTTATTTATGACCACAGAAGCTAAAGAAAAAGCAGCTGCTATATCAGCCGGTTATAGTGCCGACAGTATCCAGGTATTAGAAGGTTTGGAAGCCGTTCGTAAGCGTCCCGCGATGTATATCGGGGATATCGGCGTGAAAGGATTGCACCACCTGGTGTATGAAGTAGTGGATAATTCGATTGATGAAGCGCTGGCAGGATATTGTAAAAATATCTTCGTCACGATACATGAAGACAATTCCGTTTCAGTAGAAGATGATGGCCGTGGTATCCCAACAGCCATGCATAGCAAAGAAAAAAGATCAGCATTGGAAGTGGTCATGACCGTACTCCATGCCGGTGGAAAATTTGATAAAGGTTCCTATAAGGTTTCGGGTGGTTTGCACGGTGTGGGTGTGAGTTGTGTGAATGCACTCAGCAAGGATTTGAAAGTGACCGTGAACCGCGATGGAAAAATCTTCGAACAGGAATACAAGATCGGTGTACCGCAATATCCTGTACGGGAAGCCGGAAAAAGTGATACAACCGGGACCAAAGTTCATTTCTGGCCCGATGATTCCATCTTTATTGTTTCGGTTTACAACAAGGATATCCTGGAAGGCCGTCTCCGTGAATTGTCTTACCTGAACCGTGGTGTTCGCATCACAATGACCGACCTCCGGGAGAAAGAAGAGAGCGGTGAATTTTATACAAATGTGTTTTACAGCGAGGGTGGTATCGTTGAGTTTGTAGAAATGCTTGACACCAGTGCCGGCCGTACGTCACTGATCCCTAAAGTGATCTTCGTGGAAGGAAAGGATGATAACACCAATGTGGTGGTGGAAGTGGCCCTGGGGTATAACGACAGCTACAGTGAACATATCTATTCTTACGTCAATAATATCAACACGATCGAAGGAGGTACCCACGTATCCGGTTTCCGTCGTGCACTGACAAGGGTCTTCAAAAGCTATGGTGACAAGAACGGCTTGTTTGAAAAAGCCAAAGTGGAGATTGAAGGAGATGATTTCCGGGAAGGACTCAGTGCTATTATCTCCGTAAAAGTTCCCGAGCCACAATTTGAAGGACAAACAAAGACCAAGCTCGGAAACAATGAAGTGATGGGGGTGGTAGATTCCACTGTTTCAAAAGTACTCGAAGCGTATCTCGAAGAAAATCCCAAAGAAGCCAAGAATATCGTTGCCAAAGTGATCCTTGCTGCACAAGCTAGAGCTGCTGCAAGAAAAGCAAGGGAACTGGTACAACGTAAATCAGTATTGACAGGTGGCGGATTACCCGGTAAACTGGCGGACTGCTCCGATCGCGATCCTGAACGTTGTGAGTTATTCCTCGTCGAAGGAGATTCGGCTGGTGGAACAGCCAAACAGGGAAGGGACAGAAGTTTCCAGGCCATTCTTCCGCTCAGGGGTAAGATCCTGAACGTAGAGAAGGCAATGGAACATAAGATCTACGATAATGAAGAGATCAGGAATATGTTCACGGCCCTCGGTGTAAAAATAGGAACACCTGAAGATCCCAAAGCACTTGACCTCAGCAAGCTCCGTTATCATAAATTGATCATCATGACGGATGCCGATGTGGATGGATCACATATTGCCACACTGATCCTGACATTTGTTTACCGCTATATGACCGAACTGGTAGAACAGGGATATGTGTACATCGCCCAGCCCCCACTTTACCTGGTAAAAAAAGGAAAAGAACAAGCTTATGCTTACAACGAGGTTCAACGGAAAGCATGGGTGGAAAAATTAGGAGCTGGCAAGGATGATTCGGTAAACATCCAGCGTTATAAAGGTCTGGGTGAGATGAATGCCAACCAGCTTTGGGATACTACCATGAACCCGGGCACCCGGACGTTGAAGCAGGTAACCATTGAAAGCGCCACAGCTGCCGATTTAGTTTTCAGCACACTGATGGGCGACGAAGTGGCTCCAAGACGTGAGTTTATCGAGAGCCATGCGAAGTACGCTAAACTTGATATTTAATGTACTTTATCCTTCGACTCAGTTCAGTACGCTAAACTTGATGTTTAACATACTTTATCCTTCGACTCAGCTCAGTACGCTAAACTGGACGTTTAGCGCATTTTATCCTTTGTCTCTGCCCAGGATACGAAATTGGATGTCAGGCTTTAAATCATTCATTACAAGGTACTTAGTCCCGGAGACCAGGGGCTTTTTTATCCCCTCTGCCAAATTTTCCCGTTTAAAACCCACCGGAATGCTTAATTTCAGTAATTACTAACTCAAAAACCATTGATCATGTCAGACGTAAAAATTACCGCTTACAACGTAAAGACCAAAGAAAAGGGAGTTGAGATGAAGGATGCTGTGATCACTAAAACAGCAAAAGGCGCTTATATGGCCCAGGGAAATGACGGAAAAGGGAATAAACTTACCACCCTGATGAACGAGGAAAAAGCCATGGCTGCCATCAAAGCAGGCATTGCTAAGCAAGGCTGGTAATATTGTAAAAAATTGAAATATACCCGTCACGCCAAAGGCGAGACGGGTTTTTTATTACTCCTTGTCCTTTGATCACTTTTCCCAGTCGTCATAAAGGTCATAAATGACCGGCCCCGATTATTATTGCTGGCAAGAGGTAAACCAATACATCAGAAGAACTATGCCTGCTTCCGTACTGCAACAAGTATAGCACTGCGTTCATCCTGTATTTACTGCTTAACGATCCTGAACACTTGCTTTTGTCCACCCACCATCGCTTCTAGCAAGTAGATTCCTGTTGCAAACCGGCTCTCCCGCAGATCAATGGCCTGCTTTTGTACAAACCCATCGGCTTGGATATTATATTCCCGGGTGATCTTTCCTGCAACATCATAGACCTTTATCATGACTGGTTCTCCCCTGTTAGCCTGGAAGCTCAGTGTAAACAAACCAGCAGACGGATTGGGAGACAGCTCCCATTTGATGGATGCATCAAATACCACGGGGCGTATGGCTGAATATTTAAAGCTATTATCGTTATCGATCAGTTTTAAACGGTAATACCGGGCGCCGATCTTATTCATCTCCTGGTCTGTAAAGCTATAGCGCTGTTCCTGTGTGGAATTTCCCTGGCTGGCTACTTCCCCGATCTTTACAAACTGGTTTTGCTGGTACGCTATATTTCCTTTGGCCACTTCGATCTCGAAACGGTTGACATTGAATTCTGACGCCGTTACCCATTCCGCCAGCACATCTTTATCATTCTTTTTCTTCGCCGTAAAATTGATGAGCTGTACAGGAAGCGGGTGATTATTATCAAAGCCGCCGTTGTTAAGCCAGAACTCAGAGAAATCCTTCACTTTAAATTCGGCATAATATCCTTTATCAAATGGCACCATCCTTCTTTTGGCTACATTAATAAATGACCATCCGCCGGTGACAAGGCTGTTCTCCACATTACCATCTTCAAAAAAGTCGTTGGGATCGCTGTATTTAGATACACCCAACTCATAAGCCATCGTTGGTTTATAACAGGTAACACAGCCGGTGGCATTGATCAGTAATTCTGTTTCTGAGTCCAGGAAATAAAATCGAACGATAGCTGAGTCAGGTCCCGGTAAGTTGACCGTTGTTGGCTTGATCGTGATATTCCGGTTGTGATAATACTGGCCACTGTTATTGCGTACAGCGCCCGGGTATATAAAGGCCTGTGCATTGGTACTACCAGGGTTCTGCCCGTTAGGATTGATGGAGGCGATCAACTGACCGTTACCGGCAGGTTCCAGGAAATGTATCCAGGCACTACCGTTTACAACGGGGTGATTCACGGAAGGACTGGGGCTTACGCCTGTGTATATACCGTAAATGTTATCATAAATATGAATATCATCCACACCCATTCCATCTTTGGTGGAAGCCTCATCTGACTTAAAAACGAAACGAAGCCGGAGATTACTATTATTCGTCGTGGGCAGTGCCGTAGTAGCTACATGCCAGCGTGTATAGTCTTGTTGGCTCCAGACATGGTTGCCGGAATAATTCCTGTTATACCAGTTCGTACCCTGCCCCATTGTTCCCAATTTATTCCAGGTTAGTCCATCACTGGAATATTCCATCCAGCCTGCGTCGCATAAAAACCCGGCACCGCAATCTTCGATATCGAGTGAGAAACTAAAACTGATCGTAGGATTCGTCATCCCCGAAACATTGAAGCAGGGTGAATACAAATAAGAGTATTCCTTATCATTATAAAAACCGGCGATATGTGTCTTCCAGGCTTTGGTACCACTGGCCGCCCTGTTGATCTTGGCTGAAATGGGTGAACCATATTGCCAGGTGCTGTTGGTATCGGACACAGTATACCAGTTGCCATTACCCGATTCAAAATCCTCGAGATAAGGGAAGCTTGTTATATAGGGAAGGCTTTTCGCAATGATCAGGGCTGTGTCATTATCCGGAACGTTATCCGAGCCGTAATCCACCCATACTTCGATAATATGGTTACCCGGTAATGAAAGATCAGCAACGCCGGGGTTGAACAGGTAATGAACCGTATCATTGGCCGGAACAGAAGGTACAAATTCATTGGCAACAATGATTCCATTCACTCTCAACGTGATGGGTACACTGGTAATGACCGCATTGGAAGTATTGCGGACCACCACTTTTACGGGAACCGCATTGCTCAGGTTACAGGTAATAGCCACCGGTGTATCGATGCTCACCATCTGCACATCATCCACGGCACGATAAAGACGGATATCATCAAAACTATAGCCAGCACCGCTTTGGTTGTCGGCTGTCATGTATTGACCCCATTGCCCCCAACGGACCTGGAAGCTGGGTGTAAACAACTGTCCATGTGCATCCAGCGAATCATTTAACTCTAAACTGGAAGAAAGTTTATAGCTGCCGTCCGCATCGTTCTGATTGGCGAAGAGATCATACATTTCTATCCAGCTATCCATTTCACTTCCTCTTATCCAGACCTTATTGGCCGCATGTGCTTTCTGGCCATGATTCTTATACCGGAAATCCAGGCGGATCTCATCGGCTGCTGTAAAACTATTGAGGTTAAAAGTACCGGTCAATGAATCCACATTACCACCCGCACTATAAAAACTCATATCCGTGGTCAGAACTTTGGTACCCGAATACGCGATACCTGTATTGATAAATGTTCTTAATTGCCCGTACACCGTGCTGTTGACAAAATCATAACGGTCCCTGCCGGTCAATCCCATCTGCCGCGTATTCACCGTTTGTATACCCGCTGACTCCATATTATCCAGCCAGGGAAGATCGCCGTTGGTGATAATGGTGTTGGTCAGCTGCTTGAATACTTTGGTCATACTGTTATTCACGATAACAGGATCGGATACTTTGGTAGCCGTTACTTCAATACTATAGATTCCGGCGGCCAGCAGGTTGGCATCGGTGGCAAAGTTGTAGTCGATCGTTCCGCCGGCCGTGATCACTGCGGGAGCGCCGGTGATCAGTGCAGTGACAGGAGCTGCGCCGTTGATCGAATAGCTAACATTGATATCAGCGGTTGACGATGCATCATCAAGGTTTTTGATCCGGATCGTAACATCTACCGCATTGGTCAATGCTGAGTTAGTGAATAATCTTCCGGAAGAAACGGGAGATACTATCGCGTCGATCTTCAGGTCATTGTCCGATATCGTTCCGGCACAGGTTCCCGCATTCGGTTGACGGGGTACAGCCACGGCTCTTCTGCCCGGGTTTGTATTTATTCTCGGCCTTACGGTTACCCAATAAACGGAATCCTTTGAGAGACCGCTGAATGTATAATTAAATGTTGCGCTATTCACATAAGCTACGTGTACCATTTCGTCACCCTGCAGCATCATTACTTCATAGTCGGTGGCACCAGGAACAGGCCGCCAGCCTAATTGAATATACCCTTCGCACTGCGTAGGTGTTAGTGAGTCGATAGGCATGTCCGTGATCACAAAAGGAAAACTTGTCTGCGTAAATGCCGTGCTGTTCTTTGTGATCCTGATCCTTGCCGCATCAGTGGGGTTATTGGCAGGAACAGCCCATCCATATGTACGCTGATCGGCCGGTACAGCGTTATTCAATGTACTCCAGGATATGCCGTTAAAAAATTCAAGGTTGAATGTGTTGGTCGAATCACTATAAGAATCCCAACTGACATATACAGTATCGATCAGGAAAGGAGAGATCGTTGGTACAAATGATTCGCCGCCGACCGGGTTGGTCAATACCAGGCTTTGCGGAATGATATCGTACACCAAATGATACTCCTGCGAAGGATTTTGTGCGATCAATGTCCCGATCACATTCAAATCATAGTTGCCTGCCGCGGGATTATTAATAACGACCTGTTCGATATTATTGGTATGATCGGCGCCGGGCGTTGCGGGATTAGCCACGCTGCCGGGGGCCGAATTAAGAATAAGCGGGAGTTTGGGGTTGGGCCCAACAGGCGCTACAACTTCGAGGTCCAGATCATTCACCAGTGTCTGGCTGGCCATAACGCTGGCTGGAGGATCCTGCCAATACAACATGATCTTCAGTTGCGCTGTATTGGCCGGTACGTTGATCGATTCGATATTATTGGAACCTTGTGTAACCGTGGCCGTGTAATGCTGGTTGTTCTCCATCATCTTGTAAGAACGCAGGAGATTCATATTCCCAAATCCATAGGTAAAATCAGGACCTGCCGGGATCTTATCAAGAGCCCCATTGACCAGCAACGCTTTTAATAAACCATTCTTCGGATTGACGCCGCTGTGCAAATTTCTATATCCCTGTACCAGTAATGCAAGGCCACCCGATACCCCCGGTGAAGCCATGCTGGTTCCATTATTATAACTGTATTGATTGTTGATCCATGTCGATGCCAGGAATTCCCCCTGCGCGGTGATCTCCGGTTTGACCCGACCATCTCTCACCGGTCCCCTGCTGGAAAAACCGCTGATAACACCTCTCAATGTTGTACTGCCCACAGTGATCACGTTCTTAGCCGCCTGGTAACCACCCAATACTGTTTTGAAGGTTGCAGGAAAGGGAGCGCAGCTCCCTGTTCCATCGTTCCCTGCCGCGAATACATTCTGCAATTCAGGAAGATCAATTGCCTGCTGGTCCAATATCCTTGCCGTGAGATCGTATAAACCATTGTATGAACATTCATCCACTATAGCTCCATATGAATTATTGGTGATCACCATTCCATGATCCAATACATAGGCTGGTGCATTTGTAATCACATTAAAAAAGACCTGGCCGAGGATAGTTGCTTTCGGCGCATAACCCGCATACAATTCCTGGATGATACCGGCTCCACCCACTGTTCCTGCCACATGAGAAGCATGCGCCCTTGGAACTTCACCTGTCCGGTTGATCAGGCGGTTCGTAAAATCAAGATGCGTTTGCAGATCACCATTATCACCTATCCCTACTACAACATCCTGGCCTGTCAGGTTTTGTCCACCAACTGCCAACGATGACTTCAGTACATGTGCTCTGGAAAGGAACATGCTGTTATAGTTAAGCGCCTTGTCCTCTCCGGGGATCGCCTGTACGTATTCAATAAAAGGGAGCAGGGCCAGTTCGCCTAAACGTGTCACGGGCACTCTCAGGGCCATGATCCGGTAATTACGGTGGTCGGTGGAAAGGATCTCAAAATCTCTTTGCAGCATTTCTCTTTGCACAGTCTCAAAAGGAAAACTGCGGGGGAAACTGATCCATACATCCACCGTGCCAGCCGTTTTAACAGCCCAGGCGGGAAAATTTCCCAGTGCCAGTTCGGGCTGCATCTTTTGTGCAGCAAGAGGTTCGATCAGAGCCCTGGCTTTAGCATTCGTTAGTGCAGTTTCACTCAATGATCCGGTGATCGTTACTGTATAAGCAGTACCCGTGATATACTCAAGCAATTCGATACCGGATTGCCTTAATTGTTGTTTTTGTTCATCTGTGGGGATCTGTTCAAACTGGATGATCGCAAAACTCTTATCGTTCGCCCTTGAAGTAGTACGGTTAAACTGTTCCAGTCGTTGTGCAGTGATATTTTTTTCAGGTGTTACCGGCCCCGAACGGAGCTGAATCGTATACCGTGATCCTTCCTGGGCAAGGGACGAGAAACCAAGCAGGAGAAAGAACGTTATCAGGGGAATTGGATTGAATCTCATAGCATCATTTAATGATATTAAAATTAGTACAAATCCCTGAGAAAAGCCAGCAGGGGAAAGCACTTAAGCAGTTGAGTAGAATCCCTTATACTGCCTGCCACCGTGTTTAACAAGCTGTGTAGAATGGTCAGGCGGGCCTGCCCGACTTTAATAACTTACGATAAAATGGTCAGGCGGGGATTGCGGGTGCCGGAAAACAATAAGTATGCATGGATTGCAGGAACCGGTGCATTTCCTCCATTTTCTTCATATTCGCAGCGATGAGCATGAATAGTTTGCCCGTTTGCTTTAGTTTGGCCTTATTGGTACCGGTCTGTAAAAATTCAATCAGGCGGCGGAAGGTATCCGATTCAAAATAAGGCGAGTCGGGCCGGTTAATAAAAAATGCCCGGAAGGTCTCATCCTTCAGTGACATTTTTTCAAAGCCCATATCGACGGCCAGTTTACGGCAACGGACAGTGATAAAAAGATCATTTACCTGCTGCGGCAATGCACCGAAACGGTCTTCCAGTTCCTGTCGCATCGCCACCAGGTCTTCTTCTGTCTCCGAATTATCCAGGCGCTGGTAAAGGGATAAGCGTTCAGTGATACTTTCAACATAGTCATCGGGTATCAGGATCTCAAGATCAGTATCAATCGTACAATCCTGTACAAAATCATCCTGCTTCGCGATCTCTTCCTTAAACAATTCTTTAAACTCCGTCCGTTTTAATTCGCGGATCGCTTCATCCAGTATCTTCTGGTACATTTCAAAACCGATCTCGGCCATAAAACCACTCTGTTCACCTCCCAGTAAATTACCCGCACCCCGGATATCCAAATCCCGCATGGCGATCTGGAAACCGCTTCCCAGTTCACTGTGCTGCTCCAGTGTCTGTAATCTTTTTTTCGAATCATTCGGCAATGTGCTCAATGGCGGTGCTAATAAATAACAAAATGCCTTCTTGTTGCTTCTTCCCACTCTTCCTCTTAACTGGTGGAGATCACTTAACCCGAACTGGTGTGCATTGTTAACGATGATGGTATTCACATTAGGAATATCTACCCCGCTCTCCACTATATTAGTACAGATCAGTACATCGTATTTTTTGTCGATAAAATCCAATATCCTTTCTTCGAGGTGATGACCTTCCATCTGGCCGTGCGCATAACCAATGCTCAGGTCGGGACATAATGCCTGGATAATAGCCGCCATTTCCGCAAGACCGGCGATCCGGTTGTAAATAAAGAATACCTGTCCTCCCCTCTCTGTTTCGAAATAAATGGCTTCGCGGATGAAATCTTCATTGTACACCTGCACTTCTGTTTGTATGGGCTGGCGGTTAGGTGGTGGGGTATTCATGATACTCAGGTCTCTCGCACCCATCAATGAAAACTGGAGGGTTCTTGGGATCGGTGTTGCCGTTAAAGTAAGACAGTCCACAGCCGTACGCAATGTCTTGATCTTTTCTTTATGACCTACTCCGAATTTTTGTTCTTCATCCACGACCAGCAGGCCAAGGTCTTTGAACTTCACATCTTTTCCCAGCAACCCATGTGTACCAATGATGATATCGATCTTGCCTTCTTCTACTTTCTTCAACGTTTCTTTTTTCTCTTTGGCAGATTTGAAACGATTGATATAATCCACCGTAACCGGGAAATCTTTCAGCCGCTCTTTGAAGGTCTGGAAATGCTGAAATGCCAGGATGGTTGTTGGTACGAGCACGGCAGCCTGCTTGCCATCTATATTTGTTTTGAAGGCCGCCCTGATCGCCACTTCTGTTTTGCCAAACCCTACATCACCACAAACCAGCCTGTCCATAGGTGATGCCGATTCCATATCTTTTTTTACATCCGCTGTCGCTTTGCTCTGGTCAGGCGTGTCCTCGTATATAAAAGAAGCTTCCAACTCGGTCTGCATGTAATTATCCGGCGTATGCTGAAACCCAACCTGCGCCTTTCTTTTAGCGTAAAGTTTGATCAGGTCAAATGCGATCTCTTTGACCTTGCTCTTGGTCTTTTCCTTGAGTTTGTTCCAGACATCGCTGCCCAATTTGTTTACCCGGGGTACGCTGCCATCCTTACCGGTATACTTGGCGATCTTGTGAAGACTGTTGATATTGACATATAAAATATCCGTATCCTTGTAGATCAGCCGCACTGCTTCCTGTAACCGGCCGTTCACTTCCAGTTTTTGTAAACCACTGAAGATCCCGACACCATGGTCGATATGGGTAACAAAATCTCCCGGCTGCAATTCCCGGAGTGTACGCAGTGTAATGGCCTTATTCTTATTGTAGGCCTGTTTTACTTTATACTTGTGATAACGCTGGAATACCTGGTGATCGGTATAGCAAACGATCTTCTGGTCCTCGTCGATAAATCCTTCATGGATAGAAACGGAAAGAGGATTAAAGACGATCTCCGCTTTCAGGTCATCAAAAATGCTTTGTAGCCGTTCCAGTTGTTTCGGATTCTCCGCGAAAATGTATAAATGGAATTTTTTTGCTTCCCAATTCTTAAGATCCCGGATCAACAGGTCGAACTGCCGGTTAAATGCAGGCTGTTCCTTTGTATGAAACTCAATTTCGAATTCTGCTAAATAGAATTGGTAGCCGAATTCAACCAGGTGTTTTTTGGAAAGCTCCTGTTCAAGGCTTTCCGGGCTGATAAAATCTCCTGCTGTTACATTCTTCTTTTCAATTTTATCCGTATCGGTTTCGCGGGTAAGTGATCCCGATTCCTCCATTATCCGCAGGAATGCCTGCAGGTCTTCGTCACAATCTTCGAGCCTTTCTTTGCACAAGGCATAGTCTTGCAACCAAACGACAGTATTTTCGGGTAAGAAATCAAAAATGGATATCCTGTCCTTTGTTTCAAATTGCGTATCCACGTTCGGAATAATGCTGACCTGCAATAATTTTCTTTCGCTTAACTGTGTTTCCGGGTCCACGATACGGATCGAATCCACATCATTCCCAAATAACTCTACCCGGTAGGGTTTATCGTTACCGAATGAATAGATATCGAGGATGCCGCCACGGATCGCGAACTGGCCGGGCTGGTAGACAAAATCAGTGCGCTCAAAACCATAGTCAGCCAGTTTCAGCAACAATTCCTCCACGTTGAGCCTGTCGCCCGATTGGATATGAATGATATTAGAAGATAGCGTGGAAGGCAGCACTACTTTTTCAAACAAAGCTTCCGGGTAGGTGACCAGTATCTTCCTGTTTACACTGAATCCGGCTGAAGTACCGCCGGCGGCGAGTTTGGTGAGCGCTTCTGTTCTCAGCATCACATGCGAAGAGTTCAGCAACTGGTAATTCTTCCTGTTCTTAAAAGAGGAAGGGAAATAAAAGATATCCAGCGCTTCGGTCAGGTTCTCCAGTGTATTATGGAAATAAGCGGCTTCCTCCGCGTCATTCAAAATAATAAGATGATTGAGTTGGGAGCAGGACGGATGCTGGAAAGCAGCGGCCACCACGAATTGGGAAGAACTTCCCTGTAAATTTTTAAGTGCTGTTTTTTGAGGCTGGTTCGTAAGAACTCCTTCGGAGGCAAAAGAAAGCCTGTCCACCAGTTGAAAAAGGCGGGGGGTGTTCTTATATTGTTCCAGCAGATCCTTTACACTCATTCAGGTGGCAAAGATAACCACTGGCTGATGGATGGAAATGATTTAAAGGAATTTTTATGGATATTCCGGTTGCTGTTCGTATTTTCCTTCTGAGTTCAAATTATTCAGCAGCGGGAGGTTTAGTGAGCAGGATCATCAACTATAAAAAAACAGCTCATGGCAGTTCAACCCTGGCGGACCGGGAAAGTTATTCGTATCGAAGACGAAACCTATAATACAAAACGTTTCTGGATAGAGGTCTCCGAACTGGACGCTTTCGATTTTGTACCGGGGCAATTCGTCACCCTGGATCTTCCCATTCACGAAAAACCCAACAAACGCTGGCGTAGTTATTCCATTGCCAGCTGGCCGGATGGTTCCAATACTTTTGAATTGCTGATCGTATTGCTGGAAGACGGAGTGGGAACACCCTGGATCTGGAAAAATATCAGTGTAGGCAGTGAATTTACGCTGCGGGGGCCACAGGGAGTATTCGTATTACACGAAGAAAACCTCAGCAAAGATCTTTTCCTGATCAGTACAGGTACCGGCATCGCCCCTTTCCGCAGCATGGTGAAGCATATGAAATTGCATGGCACTGCACACGAGAATATCTATATGCTGTTTGGCTGTCGCACACAAAAAGACCTTCTTTATTATAATGAATTGAAAGAATTGGAAAAAGAAATGCCCAAATTTCATTTTGAAGCCACTTTATCCAGGGAGGATTGGGCGGGTAAAAAGGGCTATGTACATGCTTTGTACGAAGATATCTGCGCCGGGAAACAACCCGCCAGTTTCTTTTTATGCGGCTGGAAAGCGATGATCGACGAGGCCAAAAAAAGAATACAGGACCTTGGTTATGACCGGAAAGCTATTCACCAGGAGCTGTATGGTTGATTGGGAAATTTTGGAATTGGGAAATTGGGAAATTATCTTTGCGGTTTAAGCAACTTATGGAATTAAAGAACTTGTTCGACCCCGCAGTTAAAGAAGAGGTAATTACCCGCATCAATAGCCTGCGACCCGCCACCCAGCGCAAATGGGGGAAAATGGACGTAGCCCAGATGCTGGCACATTTACAGGCTCCTTTGGGAGTACCGCTTGGCAAGCATGTCTTAAAAGGAAATATGATCTTCCGTTTATTCGCCCCTCTTATCAAAAAGCAGTTGTACAATGACAAACCATTCCGCAGGAATCTACCTACGGACAAGACTTTCAAGATCGCCGGTCAGCGGGAATTTGAAAAGGAGAAACAACAACTGATCGACCTGGTCAATTGTTTCACCGAAGAGTCCATCACCAATGATGTTCACCCGCTGTTTGGGAAAATGACATTGCAACAATGGAGTACAAGCAACTGGAAGCATGTGGATCATCACTTGCAGCAGTTTGGAGTGTAGAGGCAAGTGGGGGTTGGCTAGTGGCGAGTAGGGAATGACGCAATGCTTCATTGATTCTTTGTTCCAAGACCCACTAGCCACTAGCTATACCCTACTAGCCTATAGCTTTCAACACAATATTTTTCAGCTGATCGATCGCTACTCTTTCCTGCTCCATTGAATCTCTATGGCGGATCGTTACCGTATTATCTTCTTTTGTCTGGTGATCGACTGTAACACAGAAAGGAGTTCCGAGTGCATCCATGCGGCGGTAGCGTTTACCAATTGAATCTTTCTCTTCGTAAAAACAACGGAAATCAGACCGGCAATCACTCATGATCTTCTCTGCAATTTCAGGCAGACCATCTTTTTTGGTCAATGGCAGTATCGCCAATTTAACCGGAGCCAATTTAGCCGGGAGTTTTAATACGACACGGCTATCCGGTTTATCATCTTTGGTCAGGTCCTGCTCTTCGTAGGCATGACTGATCACCGCCAGGAACATACGATCGAGACCGATAGATGTTTCAATTACATAAGGAATATAGTTGCCATAAGGCTTGCCGGTAGCAGGGTCCAGGTCATTATCGAAATACTGCATTTTCTTTTTGCTGAATTCCTGGTGTTGCTTCAGGTCGAAATCGGTTCTTGAGTGAATACCTTCCAGCTCTTTGAAACCGATCGGGAATTCGAATTCGATATCACAGGCAGCATCGGCATAATGCGCCAGTTTTACGTGATCGTGATAGCGGTATTTTTCTGCGGGCATGCCTAAACTCTTATGCCATTCGAGCCTTGTTTGTTTCCATTTTTCATACCATTCCTTTTGTGTGCCGGGACGGATAAAAAACTGCATTTCCATTTGTTCAAACTCCCGCATCCGGAAGATGAATTGCCTCGCGACAATTTCATTCCGGAAAGCCTTGCCTATCTGTGCAATACCAAAAGGGATTTTCATCCTGCCGGTCTTCTGCACATTTAAAAAATTCACAAAAATACCCTGTGCTGTTTCAGGCCTTAAGTAAACTTTATTATCCTCATCGTCTGATGAAACTGTAGAACCAAATTCTGTAGAGAACATCAGGTTGAATTGGCGGATATCGGTCCAGTTGCAGGTTCCGCTGACGGCACATTTTATCTTATTGTCCTCGATCAGTTTTTTCAATCCCACAAAATCATCTTTTGCCAATAAAGACTCCATTGTTGCCAGGGTATCATTTGCCAATTGCACATTGCCTATTGCCTGTTGTTCTTCCGCGAAACCCTCAATCAAATGATCCACCCTGTATCTTTTTTTACTATCCTTATTATCGATCATCGGGTCGTTGAAATTATCCACGTGACCGGATGCTTTCCAGGTGGTAGGATGCATGAAAATAGCGGCGTCGATACCCACGATATTATCCTGCAGCTGGGTCATGCTTTTCCACCAGTAGTCTTTAATGTTCTTCTTCAGTTCGCTGCCCATCTGGCCATAGTCGTATACAGCCTGTAACCCATCATATATTTCACTGCTGGGGAAGATAAAACCGTACTCTTTACAATGCGAGATGATCGCCTGGAATCTTCCTGCCGGCAAGGCAGGTTTGTTCGAATCGTTTGCCATAGCGGCAAAAATAAGTCAGAACAGGGACTTATAAGATTCTGAAAAAACAGACCCTTGGAGAGTTATTTATTCCTTTTTTTTCCCAGGTAGTCTCCTACAGGATCAAGCCCGTCCAGTGGAAGATTGTTTTGAATCTTGAACTTTCGTAATGCCTGGTACATGGCATCATTATCCAGGAGGAATTGATAAAGCCTCTCTCCCGGCGTTTTCCGGAGCCAGAGTTGTAGCTGGATATCTTTAATATGCTGGGGTGTATCTGTCATTTTCCCATTAATCCAAAGGTATTTAATTTCAATTGGTTTGTCCAATCATGAATATAATTCCAGTCCAAGCCGTCCAAAGCAGAAAGCGCTTTTATATCTTCTGACTGAACAGGGCTCTGTAATTCCTGTATCCATATCAGTTTAGAGATAAGTAAATCCTCGGGAGAAACTATAAAAATATTCATGTCCAAAAACTTTACAGGGCGACGCCGTTCAAATTCCTTTTTCCGGTAAGGCTGGTTTTTTAAAATGACAAAATCAGCTTTATAATTACTCTTGTGATCAATAATGTTAAACATACCCTCTTGTGCGATTGCTTCTCTCACAGCATCCTCATCGCAATAATAGCCTTCCTTGAAATACTGACATATCCCCTCAACATCCGAAAGGCTCAGGTGAACGATAAAATCAAAATCTCGTGTAAAACGTGGAACCGTATACGTACTCATCGCCATACTGCCTGATAACATATAAGGGATCTTATGTGCTTCAAAAAAATGGATCAGTACTCGCAGAAAATCAAACATAAAGCAAGATAGCTTATTTCAGCTTTGGATCATTTGCCGGCACTTCAATCACCGTTTTTGTTTCCGGCTGGCTCTGGATCGATGTTTCCGATTCCACTTCGATCTGCTGCACCCAAACCGCATGTTTATTAGGATAGATCCGCGAGCCGGTATGTAAAACATAAGCATGGGTGAATGCCGCCCCGAAATACAGGATTATGGAAGAATAATAGACCCATAGTAAAATGATAATGATTGAGCCTGCTGCACCATAGGCTGAGGTCATCTTGTTTTGCGCCAGGTAATAACTGATCACAAATTTCCCGAGCATGAACAGCACTGCGGTCACACAGGCGCCAATACGTACATGCTTCCATTTTATCCTGGCATCGGGTAACACTTTGAAGATGGCGGCAAAAATGAACGCGGTGATAATAAAAGTGGTAATAATATTCAGAATATATACCAGCACGACGGTCAGTTGCGGGAATTTTTCCATCAGGTTATCTAAGAAAATGTCCATTGTACCATTGATCAGCAGGGAAACTAACAGTATAAACCCAAGTGTAATGATCATGGAAAAAGAAAGCAGGCGATTAAATAAGATTCTTATCAATCCATACCCTTTCTTTGGTTTTGATTTCAGGCGCCAGATCTGGTTGATGGAGTCCTGGATCTCACCAAAAGCACTGGTGGCACCGATGATCAATGCAATTACCCCAATGACAGTAGCCAGTGTATTTCCCGTTCCCTGCGTAGCCGTGCGGATCGTTTCCTGGATATCCAATGCCGCAGAATGCCCCACATACCCTTCGATCTGGTTATAAACCGTACCTTCTATTGCTGCCCGGCCATAGAAAATATCGCTCACCCAGATAATGATGATCAGCAGGCCGGGCAATGAAAAAATAGTAAAGAAGGCCAGCGAGGCGCTGAGTTTTAAAAAATTACCCTCAAAAAAATCCTTAGCGGAGTGTTTTGTTATTTTCCAGGCATCTCTGATTGACATCATTACTATATGGGTAAAAAATTATGCCAAAGAGTTTACGGCCTTAATTTGCTATTATCCCTGTGCCTGTCAGCATCCCGGGTATCTTTCTTCTCAAAATTTCTCTGCAAAGCGTTAGTCAGATCCACACCTGTCTGGTTGGCCAGGCAAAGCAGCACCCACAATACATCCGACATTTCATCGGCCAGCAGTTCTTTTTTCATCTCTTCCGTTGGAGTCATTTCTTTCTTATATGATTGCTCACCATATTGACGCGAAATATGTCTTGCCAATTCTCCTACTTCCTCTGTAAGAATGGTCATATTCGTTAATTCATTGAAATATCGGACACCCGTAGTGGTGATCCATCCATCTACCTGTTGCTGGGCCTGCTGTAGCGTCATAACAAAATTTTAGAAAGTTGGTTGCAATATAGCATGATTCTTGTCGTTTCGAACTCCCGTCCTTTGAGAACAGTAACCAATTCCTTTAAAAGATTAATTCATTCCTATGGTATTTCTATCCCGCAGGCTGATCGCCATTGTATCCTTATCACTGATGTTCTTTGTATCTCATGGACAATCCGCTGTCATGGAGGATTCCGTCAAAAAACAAAAGCCCTATAAACTGATCACCGCAGGAAGACAAATCACTATCAAAAGCATCAAAGGCATCAAACAGGTAATGCTCTGGACCACGGGCGGGAACCGGGTGGTGGAACAAAGAGAGATCAATAATAATTCCTATATACTTGATATACCCGTGAGTCAAAAAACTTTTTTCCTGATGATCGGGTTGGCGGATGGGAAGATCTATACGGAGAAGATTGGAATACTGTAGATAAAAGATAATAATCTAACCGAATCACTCTTTGTTTTTCGTATCGATCACAATCGTTACAGGTCCATCATTCAGCAACTCCACTTTCATATCGGCTCCAAATACCCCTGTTCCAATTTCCTTTCCAAGGTCAACCGTTAATTGCCGGATCATTTTTTCATATATCGGAATAGCGAATTCCGGTTTACTTGCTTTGATATACGAAGGGCGATTGCCTTTTCTGGTGTACGCATGGAGAGTGAACTGGCTTACCAGCAAGATCTCCCCTTCCGTTTCCTTTACGGATTCATTCATCACCCCGGCAGCATCATTAAAGATCCGCAGGTTGACGATCTTCCCGCTGAGCCATTCGATATCTTCGTCTGTATCCGCATCCTCGATGCCCAATAAGACCAGCAGCCCCTCCCCGATCCGAAAATGGATCTTGTTGTCGATAGTTACACTTGCTTTGGTCACCCGTTGAATAACTGCCCGCATAATACTCTAACTTTGTGTACGCAAATATATTGGCTAATGGCAATTTGACTTATGTGACTTTTATGACCTCTCTTGATCTTTCTTCAGAACTTTCTTTCCAAACCACCCGCAGCGGCGGTAAGGGCGGGCAGAACGTAAACAAAGTGGAAACAGCCGTCATCGCCCTATTCCATATTGACTCATCACAAATACTGGGCAGTGAGCAAAAAACGGTCCTGAAAGAAAAGCTCAGTAACCGTATCAACAGCGAAGGATTTTTACAGGTACGCTCCCAAACTCACCGGACCCAGCTGGCCAATAAGGAAGAAGCCATTGAAAAAATAAACGAACTCGTCCAAAAGGCGCTGGTGAAGAAAAAAGCCCGGATCGCCACCAGGGTTAGTAAAGCCTCTAAAGAAAAGAGGATCGAATCGAAAAAAAGAAGGGCCGATATAAAATCGGGGAGGCAAAGAC
>JANOHQ010000182.1:0-6146 GCA_031406595.1 Chitinophagaceae bacterium | reverse complement strand
GTTAGGCATTCGTACGGAAAATTTGAGTGACAGAGATAAAAAACTGCATGAAAAAGGTCGCGATCTCCTAAATGATGTAATACAAACTGTCAGAACTACTAGCCACAATCTACATAGCAATATTCTAAAAGAGTTTGGCTTAGAAGAAGAGTTAAATCATTTTTTTGGAAAAATAAATAAAACAGGAGGCCTAAGTCTAAAATGTGTATTTAATAATTACAAACATGAAAGAACCTTGATACTAAAAAAAGAGCTTGTAGTCACCAGAATTATTAAAGAACTCGTCAATAATGTAATTAAACATAGTAAGGCAACCTTTATTCACCTAGTCCAAAATATAGTAAATAACGACTTTGTTATTGTTTTTCAGCATGATGGAACCGGGATCACTCAAGACGATTTTGACAATATCCCTAAGGACAATGCGGGACTTGGTTTAAGAAATATAAAAAGTAATATGATCCGTCTTGCAGGAAGTATAGTTTTTTCAAAAGATGATTCGGGAATTCTATATCAAGCTAAAATAATATTCCCAGTTGATAACATCTCCTCACACTCTACTTAATCCCCTGTTCCCCGTAGAATGTCTATTAATAACCCGGTTCCCCGTTGTCAGTAGTCTGTAGCATAGCCATCCCAGGTTTTATGTAGTCTCCCGATTTCTTCGTAGTCTTACATCCAATAAACAAAATAAGATCTTCAGGTTGTTATCCGTAGTCTGTGACTACGGATCAGCCCCAAAGGGGCTGGCATCAGACAGAGACGTAAACCAGCATAAAACGTTCCGCTGGAACGTCACAACCATTATCCTTATTGAAACTACCCATAACATGTCCCGCTGGGACAAGGAATAGTTTTCTGCGTTCTCCTGAGCCTTCGCGTTCTTTCTATTTCCGCTTTAAAATTATTTCCCACACGAGTCTTCAATCTTTATCCTTTCAAGCCGAGGTCTCACCGCCTGGCCTGCTGCGTGGCGATGAGCCGGTAGCTATCGGGTGCCACAACTTGTCCCGCATTTTGCGGGAGCCCAACACAGGAGCCGTCTGACACTCGCCCGGGAAGCAAATTTATATCTGCCTTGTTGATGCGTGAGTCACTAGTAATTATTATAATCATATTCGTGCAATTGAATCGTGGCCCGGTTGTTGGCTTAATGCAAATTGAAACATTTTTTATCGCATTAAAGTTTAGAAACCAGGATTCATTTCTGCCAGGCACTCCTTGAAAAATCCCTACCACTTCCTTTATGACTTCTGCTGCTCATGGTCAGCAAATAAATTATCACAGGCACAATGACCTATGATTGCCTAATGCGATAAACTTTGAGTAATTCATAATTAAGTAAACCCAAAATCATGCTCACTAAAAAATTACTGTTACCAACCGCAGCCTTGCTATTTGTTGTTTTACTCGCTGGCTGTCAAAAAGAACAGGTTAGCGATTTATCTTCCAATAAGAATGCGTCGACAGCTCTCGGGCAACAATCACAACAGCCCCGGCAGGCAGTGATAAATCTTGGAGTTGCCGGCAATTTTGTGATACTGTCCAAATCCGGAATTACCGATGTTTATAAATCTGCTGTTACCGGGGATATTGGAACAAGTCCCATCACCGGTGCAGCTATGGTAATAAGTTGCCCGGAAGTAACGGGTACAATATATTCAGTGGATGCTGCCGGGCCTGCGTGTAAAATTACTAACGCTACCCTGCTAACCACGGCCATAGGTGATATGCAAGCCGCATACACTGATGCAGCCGGTCGCTCTAACCCTGACTTCGTGAACCTGGGTGCTGGAAATATCGGGGGCAGAACCCTTACCCCGGGTCTGTATAAATGGTCAAGTGCTGTTATCATCCCAACGGATATTACCATATCAGGCGGGCCAAATGATGTCTGGATATTCCAGGTTGCGGGAACTCTTACGTTGAGTTCTTCTGTAAATATCACCCTGAGCGGAGGTGCACAGGCAAAGAATATTTTCTGGCAAACAGCCGGTGCAGCTACCTTCGGAACAACGAGTCATTTTGAAGGTATCATCCTGGGACAAACAGGTATTAATTTACAGACAGGCGCATCAATAAACGGAAGGATGCTGGCACAAACAGCCGTAACACTTCAAATGAATACTGTTACACGGCCAGAATAAAAATAAATGAAATAAAAAAAAGAGGCTGTCACGGATAGCCTCTTTTTTTGTAGTTTTTTTCTTCTCTTCCCCGTTGTCAGTATCCCGAAGCTTCGGGATGTGACTACTGACTGAAAGATCCAACACTGGAACTTTGAAACAAAGCCCCTTTGAGTTCTCCTTTCCTCTTGCGGAGACAACCGATCCCGACCCTTCGGGAAAGAAGGTTGCGAGCGCAGCTCAGAGGCAGAGGATAGGAGGCTGCATAAAACGTTCCGATGGAACGTCAAAATCGTTATCCTTATTGATACTAGCCATAACATGTCCCGCTGGGACATGAATGATTTTTCCTGTTCTCCATAGAGTATTCAATAAACAATTAAATTGTTGTCAGTAGTCCGTCGAAATGATCCGGCCAGGTGAGCTACTGACTTTAACACCCAGATAATTTCACCAACCATTCCAACAACATGGCTATATTTCAACTATCTTAGAAAAGTAAGTGTGGATCACCTGCCAACAATTAAAAAACTAACCATTAAAAATTAAACCGTGAGAAAAGCCTGTATCATCATTTCCAGCCTGTTTATTCTTTATAGCTGCAACAGCAGTGAAGAAAAACCCAAACCGATAATTATTCAAAAAGAAAAACCCGTTCCCACTGCTGCTGACCTGGAACTGGAGAACTGGCTCAAAGGCAAAATATGGACAGCAGAGAATGACGTGGCTCCCATGTTTTTGCTCAAGCTAAAATCAGATGGTGGCTATGAATTAAGAACCGGCAACCCGGGCACCTGGCAGGTAGTGAATGGCAAAATAGGATTAGACAGGTTAACAGAATGGCCAATTGAAAAACTGACCGACTCTGCATTCCGTTTGTATGTAAAACCAACTGATAAATGGTATACCTACAAACATACCAGCAACCTTGATTAGTTAAAGCAGGCGCTTCTTGGACCGTTTTGACGACCCAGTCTTAATAATTTTCCAGGTATCAAACAATCTCCCATGACCAAACTCGCAGAATCCTCCGGCACCGTTATCTATGAAGCCGGAAACAAATTATACATCAGCAAAAGACCTGCACAGTGGACTACAGTTTTTCTATTTGTAACAGGCCTGCTTGCTTTTATTTTATTGATCAACGGTGTGTTACAATTCACTGTCCTGAAAGATCAAATCCCGGGGTCAACAAAAATTGGAACTACTCTTATACTTCTTGCTGTATTGTTTATCACTATTTTTTGGCTAGTGAGGAACTATCAAAAAAAAATCAGCGCCATTCCTCTCCATGAATTAAAAAATATAGCCGTCCTTGATTTCGAAAGCAATAACCTGCTCGACGATGAGCAAAATATTCTCAGTCCTCTTAACCAGGCATGGATCACACGTAAAATGCAGGTAACGTCCAGTTCGCCTGAGTTAATTATACAATGGAGTCATGGTTACATCAGTATTGCCAAAGGAAATCCTTTCTCCGGCGGAATAGCAGGGATTGAAAAGGTGTTGCTGGCAAAAGGGATCAGGAAAAAATAGCAGGAGATTCCCGGTTGTTAATAATCCACCCATAAAATGCCCCTCCAGATACCTCGTTCCTCGGGATGACAATGTCACAACAGAATGACAAATCAAATCATCCCTCCGTTTTATAAATCCTCCCCAGCATTTCATACAACCCGGGATGATTTGCTTTTAATAAATCGGGTTGTTCAAAAAAATATTCTGAAATAACGGCAAAAAACTCAACCGGGCTGGTAGCGCCGTACATATTAATATCAGAACCGTGGGTTTTCATTTGCCTGATCGTTGTTTCCACCATATTCTTCCATTGCTCCTTGTATTTCCGTTCTAATATGATCTCGGGAACTCCATCCATGGTCCCATCCATTTTGTCTATCAAATGTACAAACTCGTGAATAGCAGTGTTGTGGGCATCCTGTTCATTGATAAACCCCTGCCTCAATTGCCATTTGGTAATGATCATTACATTTTGCATAGCTCCACTACCTACCATGCCTGCAACAGGGCGATCCGAACCTGCCTGGTCAAAATCTTCATTGAAAGCGCCCGGGTATAATAAAACTTCATGCAGGTTGATATATTGCCAGTCGGGAATAGCAAAAACGGGGATAATGGCTCCGGATGCAATTAAGAGCCTGTCAAGATCTTCGACAACAGCATTTACACCGGTTATTTTTACGGCAGATAAAAAATGCTCCGCTCTTTTCTCAAATCTTTCCCTGGCATCCTCATCCAATAGCCGGTAAAATTTTACATAATCAGTGAGCAATTCCCTGTAATTCTCCGGTAAGAAAACAACCTCTTTTACAATACTTACCCGGAAGACAAATAAGATTATTAAAACAATTACTATAAAGCCAACTAAAATCTGCCAGATCGTGAACATAAGGGATGAAGTTAAACAGTATTTACTGACTGCCGACTGAAAAGCAGCATAAAACGTTTACTGATCGGGATGCAGACCAGAGCGTCCGCATGCGAAGCAAGGCACGGCGATAGTAGTCTGCAGCTGGTAACATCTACCATATCCTCTGTTCTCCGTAGAATGTCCACTAATATCGAAAAGTTGAATCGTTGTCAGTAGTCTCCTGAAATTATCGCCTATATGGAACGTGAAAACTGCTGCTTATTGATACTCTGAAACAAAGCCCCTTTGAATTCTCCTTTCCTCTTGCGGAGACAACCGATCCCGACCCTTCGGGAAAGAAGGTTGCGAGCGCAGCTCAGAGGCAGAGGATTGGAGGCCGCATAAAACGTTCCTCTGGAACGTCTCCCTCACTCCCCTCACCAGTACTACCCATAACATGTCCCCACGGGACAAGAGAAAAGTTCACAAATGCAGGGTAACGAACAGAACCCCGAAGAGTGCCCTTCGCTTTGCCCTGGGTAAACTTGTGCAAGGGACGGTGATAGTAGCACCGCAGCTGGTAACAGCTACCAGATCCCTCGTTCCTCGGGATGACAAAGACACCGGGTGGCAAAAAATCAACGATTCAACGCCGGGCTAAAGCGTAAAGGGAAAGTCAATATTTTTACCTGGTTAAAAAATCACCCAATGACCAAACTCGCAGAATCTTCCGGTACCGTTATCTATGAAGCCGGCAATAAATTATACATCAGCAAAAGGCCCGCACAGTGGACCACCGTCTTTCTTTATGTAACCGGTTTGCTTGCTGTTATCTTTCTGGCTAATGCTGTATTGCAATTCGCTGGGTTAACAAACGAGATTGCCGGGTCGTTAATGCAACTCATTTTGATCCTTCCCGGAATAATTTTCGCCTTTGTTTTTTGGGGTGTCTGGTTGCATCGTAAAAAAGTCAATGCAATTCCTCCCAAGGAATTAAATCATATCGCCATTTTCGATTTCGAAAGCAATAACCTGCTCGACGGTCAGCAAAATATTCTCAGTCCCCTTAACCAGGCATGGCTCATGCGTAAAATGCAGATAACGTCCAGCTCGCCGGAATTAATAATACAATGGAGCCAGGGGCATCTCAGTATCGTACGGGGAAACCCTTTTTCCGGCGGAATAACGGGGATTGAAAAGGTATTGCTGGCAAAAGGTATCAGGAAAAAGTAGTTGTAATGCAGTCAACGGAACTCTCCCACAAAGTATCAGTTCGCTGACGGGATCATCAGTCCCTGTTTATGAATAAGGTCATGCAAAGGCAATACAACTTTTAATTCATACCCCTGGCCCGGTTTTGACATGATGGTAACCTTCCCCTCGCGTAGTTCGGCCCGGCTCTTAATATTGATAATACCGACCCCGGCTATTTCATTCAATGGATCATCACCTTTACCATTGTCTGTAATAAGCAATACAATATCATCGTTCTCCCTGCTAAGTTTAATAGTAGCTTTAGCAGCATTAGCATGCTTTAAAATATTATTGACCTGTTCCTGCACAATACGGAAGATCGTCAACTGCAGTTTGTCATCAAGATCTTCCACGATAAGACCATCTTTATCAAATTCAATGATGATGGGATGTATCAG
>JANOHQ010000176.1:0-17186 GCA_031406595.1 Chitinophagaceae bacterium | reverse complement strand
CCAGGGCCCCGACCGCAATCAACACGACTGGCGGCACCGTCGTACTCTGATTTTTCTTCTTCTTCCCTTGCTTCTTGTATTCCTGTCAACAGAGGGTCAGCAAAAAGATACCACCCATTATTTTGAGGGTTATATCGATTACAAAACAGAATTTCGATCACTGGTGCAGGGAATTTCAAACAACGAGATAAGAGACCGTGCAGGAGAATTCATACGGATATATTATAAAGATGGCAACCTCAAATGGTTGTTTATTGATAACGCGGGCTATGTCCGGTCATACCAGTTAATACATGCCCCCACAAATCTCGCCTATGACTGGTCTGATACTTACCCCGACACCTTGTTTACTTTTGATCTCAGTTCAAACAGCAGGATCCTAATTGATAAAGTCGAAGAGGCCGGCCTGGATACTGTATTGGGGTGTATTTGCCAGGTGGTAATACGGAGCGGAACTATATTTTACGACAACCCTCCCGCATCGATGCCTGCCGTTTACACCTATTCCTTTTGTCCAACGCTGCCTGTAAACCCTGAATATTATAAAAACGTCAAAGAATTTAGATTGGATGAGATATCGAGAAAATACAGGTCGATCGCCATCAGGATGGTATCCTATTTTGAAGGATTTGTTGTCGGAACATTCACCGCCGTCAACATATCAGCCGGACCCGTTGATCCATCCTTTTTTTTAGTTGATAAATCAAAGATCATTAAACCTACATTCACGAATTAGTTCATCTATGAACTTATTTGACTTCCATAAAGCCATTCTCCAATCCTCCGTTGATTCTTTAAAAAAATTATCGGTCTTCAACCCACTGACCATTAATAGAAAAGGAACCCGGTCAAAAGCCCTGTTTTGTTTGGCACTTGTATGCGTTTTATGGGGCACTACCTGGATCGCTTCCAAGGAAGGTGTAAAACATATACCCGATGCATTGCAGATGGCGGCCATCCGGCAATTACTCGGCGGCTGTTGCTATGTTGCTTTTTTTCTTTACAAGAAAGCGGCGTTGCCAAAAGGAAAAGAATGGATCCCCATCCTGATCCTGAGTTTTTTGAATTTCATGATCAGCAACGGGCTCAGCACACTGGCATTGCAGTATAATATTTCCGCAGGACTGGGCGCCATCATCGGTGCGATCTTCCCTTTGTGGATCGTCGTGATCGGTCTTTTTGTATCCAAAGAGAAAATGCCGGGCAAAGCTCTTATCGGGCTGCTTCTTGGTTTTGGCGGAGTCTGTATCATTTTCTACGACCATCTTCATGCCTTCCTGGATTCCCGATTCCAGCTCGGGATCTTATTTTCCGTGATCGCCACCTGGACCTGGGCCTTTGCCACCCTGTACACAAAAAAGCAAGCGTCTGTATTCAATCCCTATTTCAGCCTGGGTCTGCAAATGATCATCAGCGGGATCGTATTGTATAGTTTCTCGGCAGCGTCGGGTAAAGCTGTGCCACTTACCGCCATTCCCTGGCAATCATGGGCATCAATCTCCTATCTTGTTATATTCGGATCACTGATCGCATTTATCTGTTATCTGTATGCCCTGCAAAACCTGCCTACGGAACAGGTTTCCATATATGCTTATGTAAATCCTATGGTGGCCGTTCTCTGCGGCTGGCTCATCTTTGGTGAGAAGATCACAATCTTTATTACACTGGGGGGACTGGTTACGTTGCTGGGCGTGTACCTGGTGAATAAAGCATTTAAGACGGTGCCGCCACCGGAACAACCGGAGCCCGAAGGGGTCTAACTCATGTGTCTGACGGTCTCCGTCTGACACATACCTGTATCTATGTTCTTTTGTCCAACAGATTCGGGCTACTTCGTTCCCTCACTCTTAACTTCCATAACAAACTGCCCATACACATCTCTCCACCCTTCAAACAATGGATCGGTTCCAAGAAAAGTATTATGCCAGATAGTGACCATCGTTCCGTTCACCGCTTTCACCACCTGGTAGTAATGCCGCATTTCTTGCAATGCCTGTTGCGCCTCAATTTTTTGTTCATAAAATGAATTGGCTTCCATGTAGCAGAAAGGATAAAGCAGCAGCGAAGTTTCTTCTTCCTTTTCCAGGTCGTACCAAAAAAATGGAGAAGCGACCGATGCCCTGAAACCATTGATACTGCCATAGCCCATTGAATAGTCTTCTTGTATTCCCGCGCTGATAAGCCGCCGGTATGTTTGCGGGATGGTTAGACGGATAAAATGCTGACGGGATGAAACAACCTTTTTACCTGTGATGGCGGATAGCGTATCTATCTCCTTTCCCAATAGCCCCGGATCATCGCCGCTTTGCCAGGAAGGGTGGATACCGACCGGGTATTTACCTGCATGTTCTTTTATAATAGCCTGTAATGTTTTTTCAACGGGGAGAATATTACGGTCATATTGCCCGGTCTTCGCTGCGACCAGGAAGAAATATCGCGGGATCAATTGATGCTGCTTATGCAACGCACCGATCCACTCATAAGAGTCAAATGGATCCCTTAGCTTATTATTCAACACATCCCGGCGGAATTTCAATCGCCTCCAGTTTCCCTTCAGGAGATCTTTGAATGCTGCGCCTGCAGTTCTTTTCCATTCTTTGTGACGAAAAGAAAAAGCTTCATCGATATCATAGGTGGGAATGAAGTTGAAGGAACTATCCGATTCCAGTTTAAATTTATTCCTAAGATACAGTAGCCAGTCATTTATCAACGGTTTATCCAGGAACCCTTCCTTAAAAGCCAGTGAATTCTCATGCGCATAACGGCCATACATATCTTTTGTATGCGGCAAATATTCCTCGTAACGGCTGAGCAGGTAAAAAATAGCCGCGAAAATATCAAAGGACAAATGACCGCTTACCGGGAAGAATTTTACCTGGCCATCTCCTGTAAAACATTCAACCCGCTGCTCCCGTTTTCCCTGTTCTGATAATAGCCCGTGAGGTTTCACCCATAGATCCTCCCCCTCTATGGGAACGGCGCTGTAATTGATCCGTGGCGACGGAGCGCCGAGAAATTCTTCCCGGCTGTCTGTTAATTGCAAAGAATGGCCCAGCTCCCTGCCGATAAATGCGCAGGTGTAGCGAAGCCGTGCTGTTATAGAGGGACTATACAGGATCATTCAATACTTATTGACCCGACGAATATACTTATACGGGCACAAACATTTTTTATCCGTGCATCCTTTTCAGTTTACCCCCGTCTATTTCCGGGCAACCCTGCCCTGCCAAAACCATTTTTTAAAGACAGGTGAGACAATTATCTGCCATACTGCTTATCAGCATTTTTGCGTTTTCCCAATACGCAAGGCAGTTAAGTTACATCGAATGCAAATTCTCCAACTTGTTTAAAACGGCCGCTGTACAATGCGATTGCGCCACAGAAGCGGGTTTTGATCAACAAGGCCAGGCTCCTTCGCCCGTTTCCAATAATCATCTGCATATTCACCCCGATGAGTTCTTTTTTGGTGCCGGATCTGTTATACCCGCATATTTCCCGGGTATAATTTTATCCGCTGGTCCTTTGCTACCCGGCGACAATCCCTCCAATGGTCATCTATCGCCTCCCTGGCAGCCGCCGAATGGTCATACAACATACACTTGTTGATTGACAGGTATGTCCAGGACATATACTTGCTTACTTATTTCATCCGGTCATCTTAAAATCATTGATATGAACAAAATAATTTGTTTGCTATTTATAGCTTACTGCTTCCCCGTTGCCGCTCAAACATCCACTGAAAAACCAAAGATCCTTTACGGGGTCTGTACCAAAGACAGTCTTAGTGCTGATCCATTTGGAAAATGGTTCAATACTGGTTACGAAACCTACAACCCGCTGCCGGCAACTATTTCAGGGCTTAAGAAACAAGATCTTTCGCCGATAACTATTAAAGTGTTCTTTGGAACCTGGTGTGGCGACAGCAAAAGAGAAGTGCCCCGTTTCCTGAAACTATTATCGGCTATTTCATTCCCGGAAAAAAAAATACAACTGATCGGACTGGGTGGAGGCGATTCCCTGGTTAAGCAAAGCCCGCAACATGAAGAATCCGGGTTGGGAATATTCCGTGTACCGACCTTTATTATTTATAAAAATGGTATGGAGATCAACCGGATCAATGAATACCCGGTGCTTTCACTGGAGAAAGATCTGCTGGCTATTCTTAATTCGCAAGCATATTCCCCCAACTATCATTCTTTCAAAACCGTGCTTCGCTGGCTCAACGATGGCAGCCTGGTAGATGAGAATACCAGCACCCGGGGTCTTGCCGAACAGCTGAGAACGCTTGTTGCCAATGAACACGAACTCAACAGTCTTGGTTATTTATTACTAAAACAGGGGAAAAAGAAAGAAGCACTGAAGATCTTCCAGGTCAATTACAGCCTTTACCCGGAGTCTTCCAATATTGCGTCCAGTCTGGGAGAAGGATATTTTGAGAATGCCGATTATAAAAAAGCCGTTGCATTGCTGGAAAGATCGCTGGAACTGAATAAGGATCCTGCTACTTTAAAAGATATTTTACCACTACTATATAAATCAAAAGAAAAAGAGTCCAAATAAACTCCTGCAACAGAAAGCCGCCCCTTCCTGATCCTGCTCAGGTCTGGGGCGGCTTTTCAATTCCGTTCAATTTACTGCTTCACTATTTTTTTAGTGGTTCCGTTCTCGAAACGAAGTAAGTACACTCCTTTCGGATATGAACTGATATCAACAACGGCAGACTGTCCATTCAACTGTATATAGTGGAGAACCCGGCCATTCAAATCAGTTAACCGGGCAGTTGTTTTTTGCAATCCACTCTGAACTGTTATCACCATGTTATTGCTTGCCGGGTTGGGGTACACTGTAATAAGTCCTGTCGTCGAAGTTGATAACCTTATCACCTGGGAGTATCCAAATCTTCCGGACAGGTCAATCTGCTTTATTCTGTAATAGGCGGTACCGGATAAAATGGTGGATTCAGTCAACTGGTAACTATTCTGTCCATCCCCATTGCTGCTGATCCCGGTTATTTTATTAAAATGAATTCCATCGGTACTTTTTTCTATCTCATACCCTGCGATATTATTCTCTTGGACCTTCCAGCTGATCACTGCCTGTTTCTGACTATTCAGGTTGCCATTCACCGTTAACCACTGTACCGGTAAAACGCCACTCAATGTCTTCACAAAGAATCCGCTGAAACCGCTCACTTCAAAACTCACTTCCCAGCGGTTGGCAGCAGCATTCCAAACAATATCCGCATCTATAGGATTAATTGTTTCGACAGGTCCCGGATAAGTATTGGGCAAACCAGTTCCATCGCTGCTTGTGCCTCCGCGTTTTTCAACAAGAAGGTTGCCTTTACCGGAGGCATCAGCACTGTTGATCGGCAGATCGACATTGCTTACCGCATTAAAATCATCAAACTCTGCCTGTGTAAAATAAAGTGTTACACGACCTGTTGACAATGCCGGGTTCGTAGCGGGTACTGCTTCGTAATGACGTTTTACAAATTCTGCTGGTTGTGCAACTTCGATCCAGACTTTGGCAGTTACATTTCCACTGACCGGGCTTGCGCCTGATTGAGCAAGCGTAAATATCACACCACTGCAATCGCCATAACTATTCACGGTGCCTTGTGTTTGATTAATGATCGCATTGGTGGTTACCAGGGCTTCGCTGAATGCACTAAACTCATACACCGTAACTGTTCTGCTTACTTCAGCGGTAGATATGACCAACGCCTTACCTGTAGGACTCTGGTTGGCCGGAACAAAGATCAACCCTTCCACCCCCTGGTCAGCAGGATGGTCAATATATTGTTTAAATACAGGGGTAACAGGGTTGCTGATATCATACACATATATGTCGCCAGTACGTTCGGTTCCCACAAAAGCGTACAATACGCCATTTACAGTGCCAGTCGTTACAGCTTCAGGTTCCGGACCTTTATTATCGCTACGGGCATCGAATGATGAGGGTGTACCATCTGAATTAAAGCTTGCCGGGTTTTGATCCGCCGATATTTCTTCCAGGTCGTCACCGCTGTCATACACCTGTGTAAATGTACTGTTCCAGATACTGAACGAACGGGCACCCAATGCATGGATCTGTTCGAACTCCGGATCACCATCCGTATTACCTGTAGCATTGGTCAACTGGAGGCGACCAAGGTTCTGGTTAAGTTTCAATGTTGTGGCATTGGGGAAAACTCCAAGGTCAAGCCCATAACCTCCCGCCCCCACTCTTATCTCTTCGTTGAACCCGGTCCACGCACGGGAATCGCCCTCATTGGCTGTAATATAGTAGGTTATTCCGCTTACGGTAAAGCTTGCAATTGCATCCGGCTGGTACATACCATAAACAGGCCAGTTTTGAATATTGATCGTACCTGTGCTAAAGCCCGGGGAGAGATCACGGTCACTGGCATCAAATCCTTTGCCGGGAAGATTATGATCTTTAAGACCAAGAGGTAATATTTGTAAGAATGTTGCGGTGGCAATATCCAATTCTGCCACTGCATTATTTTCCTGTAAAGTGACGAAAGCTTTTGTTCCATCGGCAGAAAATGCGATGTATTCCGGTTCAAAATCCTGGGCCGCATTGGCCCCTGGTCCGTAGATACGTACACCGGCTGACCGGAGAGCTGTTTCCTGTCCAATAAAAGAAGTAAATAATGCGGGCGTTACGGTCGCAGCTAAAATGCCACCTGAGATATCAATGATCGAAACAGAACCTTCGGGGTCAAAAGAATTACCCTGTCCGTAGCTGTTAGGTTCCGCTTCATTGGCCGTAAGCACTTTGGTTCCATCTGGTGTAAATACGACCATATCCGGCAGGTAACCCACTATTACATGATGAATATAAGCAGCAGTAGATGCCTGGTAAAAAGCAACTCTACCGGGTTGCTGGGCAAGACTTACTGCATCCACAACAGCATAACTTACTGCGACGATACCGTTTCTTACCGCAACGCTGTTGGGCAATACATTCATACCACCTGGGACTGTAAAACCAAATGGCATATTGGTGGGTGCGCTTAAAATACCGGCATTACTTAATGAATAGTACTCCATCGAAGGGCCCGCTACTGTGAATACCCTGTTCGTGGAAGGATCAAATGCTGAAATCTCTGCTCCGTTCGTACTGCTGGCTGTTGATTTACGTATCAATGGCTGGCAGGTATTATCTGCTATAGTAATATTCTGTGTTGTTGTTGTTCCTAACGTAATCCCTGCCGAAGGGCTGCTGATAGTCAATACGGCTGTTTCATCACTTTCGGTTTCCGCATCATTCCTTATGGTAAATGTAACGTTGCCAGTTGTTTGCCCATTAAGGATCGTAATCGTTACAGGTAAAGGGGTCGGCAGGAAATAATCAGAGGCGGTAATACCTGCACCTGTTACATTTAATAATACGGTTTGGTTGCCTGAAGCTGGAGCAGAGGCTGTCGCGGTAACAGTGATATTTGTCATCGTAGCTTCCGATCCTGCATTTGCACTTACTGAAAGATTGACGGTGGGCAAGGCCACATCGTTATCCGCAATATCAATGCTCTGTGTGATTGTTCCACCCAGTGTTATCCCCGAAGAAGGATTGCTGATAGTCAATATAGCAGTTTCATTCCCTTCTACAAGTATATCGTCCTGTATTGTAAAGGTTACAGATCCTGTAGTACTTCCATCAGGGATTGTGATAGTTGTACCGGAAAGTGTATAGTCGCCACCTGTTATATTTGTCCCGCTAACACCCAGGTCAACAGTTTGTGGACCTGTTACATTGCCGGATGCGGTAGCTGTAACAGTAATAATGGTAGTACCTGTTTCCGACCCCGCATTGGGATTCACGGAAAGATTAACGGTTGGAGTGGCGGCTATATCGCTCCCGGAGACTGTTGCCATATCAAAACGCCAGGTTCCTCCTGCAGCATAGGTAGACGCGCTATTGGAAGGCGCATAAGCAGAAGTGGAGGGAGCAAAAGTTGAAACTATCCTGAATGCAAAGTTTGCGTTGTTGTTTACGGCGGTGATACTACTAAGATCAATGGTCCTGATGTTGAACCAGGTGTCACCTGCATTTCCATCAAAGGGAGCGCCAAAATCCGTATAAGTTGTACCATTCGTGCTATACTGAAATTGTTCGTACCTGCTGGATGTATTGCTGTGTCTTACATCGTATCTAATTACGATGTTCTGTTTGCCCACAGTACTTACTGAAAATTGAATTCCGGCTGTTTTATTCCCGGCACCCTGGGCTGTATATCCCGTTGTTTGCCATCCAAAATTTGGCGGGCTCGTGATTACAGGGTCTGATGATCCGCCGTTAGCAACACCACTGGAAAATGACAAGGGGCCGGTAAGCACTACTGCAGAAGCTGCACCCGTACCGGTTGATGGACCTGGACTGTTAATTCCGCCTGGTATGGTAGTCGCTGACGTTCCATTAAAATTCCATTGTGTAATGACAGTCTGACTGTAAGAAAAAAATGAAACAATTAAAAATACCAGTAAAAAAACCGCTTTTCTTCCAGGCAAGGCTCTCTTCCAATTGTAGACTTTATTCATGTTTGCGTTTTTGAAGGGTAATGTAAATAACCAAGAAAACGCAAAACTATTGGCTAGGCAGACCTGCCGGCTTACCGGAGAATAAGTTCACAGAAAGTTTCCTTTATGGTAATGATTATTTAATTCAAAAATAAAGCTGGAATGCTTTCACAATGAATTAATCCGGTAAACCGGTAATTAGTGAGGTCTAACTTTTCTTATTTTTCTCTCTCCACAACTGGTTAAACGATTTCTTCGGGAATTCCATTTTACCCCGATGGTCTTTCCAGCCTTTGACGATGCTGTTCACCACCCAACTCTTGGTGCCGCCACCTACCATATTCATCCATTTTCGGCGGAGCATTCCCATCCTCCACATTTTCCAGGCCATTTTTTCTCCAAAGGTAGCCTGTCCTTCTTCCACCGCCTCTTTGCGGTTCTCCAGCAACAACTCATGAAGATTGATCTTCACCGCACATACTTCGGTACAATTACCACAGAGGGAGGAAGCATAACTCAGGTGTTTCCATTCACCCATATTTTTTAAATGCGGGGTGATCACAGAGCCGATAGGACCGCTGTAGGTAGCTGCATAAGCGTGACCGCCGATATTCTTATAGACAGGGCAGGCATTGAGGCAGGCCCCGCAACGGATACAATATAAACTCTCTCTTTGTTTTTCATTTGCCAGTATATTGGTGCGGCCATTATCCAGAAGTATCACATACATATCATCCGGGCCATCGTTCTCATTGAATTGCCTGGGGCCGGTCACGATCGTATTATACACTGTCACCCGCTGACCCGTTCCAAAAGTGGAGAGCAGGGGCCAGAATAAAGCAAGATCTGTCATGGAAGGAATGATCTTTTCGATACCGGCGATCACGATATGTGTTTTCGGCATCGAACAACTCAGTCTTGCATTCCCTTCGTTCTCGGTAATAGCGATACCCCCGATATCGGCAATAATAAAATTGGCACCCGTAACGCCTATTTCTGCCTGCGTGTATTTTTCCCGCAACACTTCCCTTGCTTTCAATGTCAGTTGTTCCGGCGTAGCTTTGGGATCAGTGCCCAGTTTTTCCGCAAAGAGCTTGGCCACATCTTCCTTGCTCTTGTGCATAGCGGGTGTAACAATATGGTAAGGGGGTTCACCATCCAGTTGCTGGATATATTCGCCGAGGTCGGTCTCCACGCTTTCGATCCCCATTTTTTCTAAAAAATGATTCAGGTGAATTTCTTCGGTCACCATGCTCTTGCTCTTCACCAGTGTTTTGCAATTCTTTTCTTCGCAGATCTTTTGAATAGCATCCAGTGCCTGTTGGGCATCTTCGGCCCAGATCACTTTCACCCCGCGTTTTGCTATGATGGCTTCAAATGTTTCCAGTTGTTTATCCAGCGTTTCGATCGCTTTCCATTTGATATTCTTCGCCCGCTCCCTGGCCAGGTGGATATCGGCGAACTGCTGTTTTCCCTGTGGCACCACCGCGTTATACTTACCGATATTGAAATTGATCTTGCGGCGGTGTTCTTTATCCGCTGCTTTGATAACAGTTTTGGCAATAAAATTTGCAGCTGTTTCTTTCACGATTATTTTTTGGAGCGGATTTTGGCGGCTTTGTCCAATGCGTTATAAAAAGCTGAACCGTATTTCCGGGTCAAAGGTTCTTTCAGGAATTCATAGGTAGGAACCTGTAATTTCTTACCAAGACCACAGGCAGGGTTGCACAATTTTTCCCTGGGCTCATAATTCACCCGGTTGTAATCACCATGCTTTCCTTTTTTGGCGATGATAGGAAACAGGTGACAGCTGATTGGCTTTTTCCACGGGATCACTCCGTCATAATAGGCTTGTTCAAAAGCGCATTTGATAATACCCTTCTCATCGCGGTTGCCATACACACAGATCTCGTTATCGTTACCCAGCGTGGGAGTGACCCATCCAAATTCCCTGTTGTAAACATATTTTCCTTTTCTTTCCACTTCGGCTATCGATTCGGGAGAAAGATATGGCTTGATCTTTTCATACAGTTCAAGCACAGTCTCCAGTTCATCATCATCGAGCGGGGCACCTGCATCACCTTCTTCGCAGCAACCACCCTTGCATTTGCTGAGGTCGCAGACGAACTGCTTTTCCACCACATCGTCGCTTATCAATATATTATCAATTACGATCAAAATTCTTTTATTTGCTGCAAAGGTAAGCCGCTATTACTGTTCGCCCTCTTTTGTTCTCCGGAAAAGTTTTCGTTTAATATGATGCCCGGCTGCCGTCAGCCGGTTGTGGGAAGTGAGGTATTTAATCACTGTGTGCTCCAACCAGTGATGCAAAGGCAATAAAAGTGCTGCCAGTGCGATCATGAACAAGAGATCTTTCAAAGGCTCCCCGTTGGTGTAAGAATAAATGGTCTTTTTAAAGACCAGGAAGATGAATTCGAATAATAATATAAAAACAAAAAAACCGATCGCTTTGATCGTACTCACGGATACTTTGAACATTCCCAGCATGACCAGCAGCACGAAAAGCCCAACGATCCCGATCGTGATCCCCAGGTACTGGATACTATGCCGTTTTCTCTTTTTCTCTTCCTTTTCCCGCGCTATTCTTTCCGCCCGTAGCTTATCATTATCTTCTTCCTCTGTCAGAAAGTCCTTCTCTTTTCCCAGTTTATCAAGGCTATCCTTGTAAAGCTGATTCAACTTCATATAATAAATGGACTGTTTATAGTCGCCTTTTAACTGGTAAATGGTATCGAGCATTTCCCCTGTATGACGCATTATTTGCAGGTTACCGGTTCTGTCGCTGATCTCCTTTGCTTTGAGGAAATACCCAAGGGCTTTATCGATCTCACCTGTTTTCATATGCAATACCCCCAATTGATATTGATAACCGTATTGATTGCCTGTATTTACCTCTTTTTGGAAGAGAGGTGCGATCTTGTTATAATAGAATTTGGCGGAATCATATTTCCCCAATTGCGTATAGATATATCCATACGATTGGTCCACAAAATGGCCGAACCCGATCGATTGCAGGAATGTGGAGAGTTGCGGATGCTGTACAAAATAATCCAGCGCTTTCTGCGGCTGGTTGGAGTTGAGGTAATTGTTGACAATACTCCGGTAGTTAATCGATTTGATTGGGTCAAATTTCAGCGAATCTGCCAGGGCTAAAGATCTTTCATAAAAAAAAGTGGCCATTTCATAATTCTTTTTCGCCCCATACAGATCGCCGGTCCGGTTCAGGTCCTGCACTTTGTTGTAGGGTGCCTGGCCGGTATGAATACGATCCAGGATCTCTCTTGCTTTTGTTTGGTAATCGATGGCCTTATCATACTCTTCGATATCTACATAAAAATTCGAAAGCCGGGTATAACATGCCCGTAGTAAAAATGGATTATCCAATTCTTCTGCCATTCGCAACGCCGACAACATTTTTTTCAACGCCAGCAGTTTTTCGTTCATGGCCATATACACCAGCCCATATTCAAGCTGTATTCTTACCATGAGGCTGTCGTTGTCAACAATACCCGTATAAGAATTCGCCTGGTTAACATAGCCCAGCGCTTTTGCAGCATCCGGGATATGGCGGTGTACTTCTGATAAAAAAAGATAGGCACTCATTACCAGTGTATCGATCTTATAGGCACGGGCCAACTCCAATCCTTCTTTATAGTAATTGATCGCTTTTGTAACATTCTCTGTTCTGCCGGAAAGATAAGAATAGCGTTCCCCATTGATCAGCCTGGCTTTTATCATCAGGGCCCTATTGCGGCTGAGCTCTGCCATTTCGATCAATTCCCTGCCATATTTGTCCGCTTCGGCGATATCCAGGTTCATCATTATTTTAGCGAGACCGCCGGTAAGTTCGAATTTGTCTTCGAGCCGGGTAGCCCTTGCAATCTGGGCTTTAAAAGTATCGACCACGGCTGGTCGCGGCTGGCTTTGAACGATCAGGGTGATTCCCATTAAAGTCAGTAAGCAGAGTAGTTTTCCCATAGTTCAAATTAGATCTTTTTCCTTTAACACAGTTCTAACACAGGGATTTTATGGAGGAGTCTGCACACGGGCATCCTACCATCAAACCACTGTATGCGTAACACAAGAATGATCACCCTTCAGCAATCGGTGAAGGTTTTTTTCCAGATGCTTTTCTGGGTACCGGTGATCGGCTTTAGTTTATTGCTGATCTATAATACACTGCCTTATTTTTCGTTCAGCAAAGAATTTGATTTTATCGAAGAAAGAAGTTTCCTTTTCAAAAGCAATTTTTACAACACCTGTTTTTATATCCATATAGCTGCCGGAGCCTTGTGTATCGGCACCGCCCTTATCCAGTTTTCCCGATATATCCTGAAAAAGTCAAAAGCTATTCACCGTTTTTCAGGCAAGATCTATGTTTTCGTCGTGTTGTTTATCGGTGCACCCACCGGCCTGTACATGTCATTCTTTGCCAAAGGAAGTTTTTGGGAGAGAGCATTGTTTATGTTCATGGCAGGTTGGTGGTTTGTCACCACGCTGTACGGCTTCACCACTATTCATAAAAGAAATGTGATCGCCCATAAAATATGGATGATGCGGAGTTATGCCATGGCAATGACAGCGGTAACATTCCGGATTTACCATATCGTTTTCTACCTGCTCGACTGGGGGCACCTGGAAAATTATGAACTCTCTCTCTGGATCAGCGTGATCGGTAATATGCTCTTTGTGGAATGGGTGATCTGGCGTCAGAGCAAGAAATACTTAAAAACATTTGCGACATAAACTAAGCAATGGCCATTTATTAAACGTTTAAAACTTAACACAATGAAATCGATTTTGTACGTCGGCGCCACGTTAATGATCGGTGCCAGTATCTATGGGTTTGTCGATTACAAACAGACAAGCCAGAAAAAAGAATTCACCAGTATGTATGAAGAAGAAAAGAAAGCTCCGGTTGTAACCGGAGACGAAAAGGTCGCGGAACCGGCTATTTCAAAAGATGTTGCCTCCCGGGACAAAAAAATGGTTACTAAAAAACCAGTGGTCAGCCAGCAGGAAGAGGCAACGATCGTGGCGGTAAAACCGATTGCAGAAGAAGATAAGGTTGCCGCCAAAGAAACAAAACTGATCGGTAAATCCACTGTCGATGTAAAAGCGTCCAAAGAAAGTAACGTGGCAAAAAAAGTAAAAAAGAAAAAGAAACTGAACACACGTCTTTTTAGCCGGGCCCCATTAAGGGAAGAAGAATTACTTCTCCCGGAACCGGTAAAAGAAGAAGCAAAAAAAATTGAAAAGAAAGAGCAGTAAAATAAGCATACAGTGGTCTGCTCTCAACCCCGACAGTGTCCGTCGGGGTTTTATTTTTACACAAGTCTCCTGGCAGAAGAAAAGTTTTTACTTTATTAAGTACTTTCTCCTTTACCTTTTTTGTGGAAAAAAGGGTAATCCGATAGGATTACGAAAAAAAACCACGTACAAACGAAGCTCCGCCATTTGTACGGTCAACGAAGCAATTATGCAATACGACATAAACCTTAGTGCAAGTTGTTGCTTCGTGCTATGCAAAGAACAATCCTTCGTCTTCGCTCAGGAGCGCTGGATTTTTCGACACTAAGGGAGTAGTGACCAGATGACCCGTGCAGTCGAAAAATAGGCGCAGGGAGAGTCTGTAAACCCGATTGGCGTAAACGGTCTAATTTTTTTTATTTCTGTCTCCCTGGTTGAATAAGTGATACTTAAGAGGTTTATTTTCCCGGGTTTTTCCACTTCAACGTATTGATCAGGTGTTCAAGATCCTTCTTCAAAAAATCATTTACGATACCCAGCGAGTCGGAATTAGGCGTAGCGTCAAAGTAAAGCGCTCCCCGTAAAAAATGGTTAGTGGAATCGGTGAGAAAGAACTGGTTGGCCGTGGCCGTATTTCCACCCAGGGAAAAAAAGATCCCTTCCACGCCATGTGGTGTTTGCATCACGCTGTCATTGATCCCCGTGGATACATCCACGTGTTGCTTGTAGGCCATTTTAAAACCGTCCCTGACCAGGGAATCAAATTTATTTTCGCTTCCGATCGCTTTGTAACTGATATAGATCCTGCCGCCAAATTGCGGCACATCTATATTCACCCACCAGTCGCCTGCTTTATCATCGAAGAAAGTGCTGTCCTTACTGACACGGGCATATACGGGGTATTCAAAAGTGTAAGGATAACCGGACTGGTCAAATGGCTGGTATTTCTTTTCGGGAAAATCAATATGAAAATATCCCTTCTTCTTACCGGCGGAATAATCACTGTTGCAGGCAATCAGCAGAAATAGAAATGGAACTATTTTAATCTTCAGACGTTTCATTACGTTTATCTTTATCTTTTATTATCACTTTTACTAACTGGATACGGTTGTTCTCTGTCTTCATGATCTCGAACTCGAAATCCCCGCAGGGTATAGCCCAGTCCACAGTGGGAAATTCTCCTGCCACTTCAAGGATCAGCCCGGCCAGGGATTCGCTTTCACCTCTTACATCATCAAATGTACTCATGGGCAGTTTCATGATCCTGCACATTTCATAGATCATAATCTTGCCTTCGAAAATATAATTGTGATCGTCTATCTTATAATTATTGCTTTCTTCCTCGTCAAACTCATCTTTGATATCCCCGATTACTTCTTCCAGGATATCTTCCATGGTCACAATGCCACTGGTACCGCCAAATTCATCCACTACCACCGCGAAATGGATACGTTTCAGCTGAAAATCTTTTAAAAGGTCCTCGATCAGTTTGGGTTCGGGGACAAAATAGGGCTGGCGCATCAGCGGGTGCCAGTCGAAATTCTCTGCCTCGTTGAGGTGCGGCAATAGATCCTTGGTGTTAATGATGCCTTTTACTTCATCCAGGCTTTCGTTGTACACCGGCAACCGGGAATAATGCAATTCTTCCACTCTTTTGACCAGGTCACCGAAGGAAGATTTGTATTCAATACCACTTACATCCAGCCGGCTCCGCATGATCTGCTTCACAGATATATTCCCAAACTTCACGATCCCCTTCATGATATTTTTTTCCTCGGGAGATGCTTCCTCATCAGTCTTGATATCAATCGCTTCATCGAGCTCCTGCATACTCATTGCTTCGGTCTTGCCACCCCCGGCTTTTTTGCCGATCCGGTCTGCCAGCCTCACGATCCATTTACTGATCCTTCTTAATAATAAATGCAACCCTTCCACCACCAGGGAAGAACCGTAGGCAAAACGGAGATTGTTTTGACTGGCCCAGACCTTTGGAAATATCTTCCCGATAAAGACCAGAACAAAGGCGATCATCAGCACTTTTACCAATGTCTCGATCGCCACAGCAATTTTTCCAAAGGAAATAAACTGGCTGATCAGGTAATTCGAAAGTACGATGATGCAGATATTCACCAGGGTTCCTGCGATCAGCAATGACGCATACACTTCCTTGGGTTCTTCCAGCAGGGTAATGATCCGCCTGGCGGAGACATGCTGTTTTGTTTTCAGCATATTGATATCCTTCCGGTTGAGGGAGAATAAGGCCACTTCCGCACCCGAGATCGTGAAAGTGAGCAGGAGCAATACACCCAGTGCGATCGCCAAAAAAGTAGTGCCCTGCAGATTGACAGCTAAAAGAAGATCAAGAACAGAGACCAGAACCGGGTGACTTTCCAAAACAAGGATTTTATAGTATCAAAAAAGCAGGTCACTATGGCCTGCCCTGTAAATAAGGATCAAAGTTATTGTATTTAATATTGACGGCTAAAACGGGAGATTTTCAGACGGGTCGGTAACGGGAATATCGCCGCCGCCTGCTCCTTCGATCCCGCTGCCATCGCCGGAGGAACCCGGAGCATCCGTTCTTTTGTCAAGCATGATCAGGTTATCGCCCACCACTTCGGTGGCGAATTTCCGGTGTCCGTCCTTATCATCCCAGCTACGGGTCCGTAACCGCCCTTCGATATATACCAGGCTGCTTTTGTGCAGGTATTTCTGCGCCAGCTCGGCGAGGCCTCTCCATAATACCACGGTGTGCCATTCGGTTTGAGAGACGAGTTTGCCCGAACGGTCTTTAAAGGTTTCCGTAGTAGCCAGGGGGAATTTAGCTACCGCAATATTTCCTTCCAGGTGCTGAACATCCGGGTCCTTGCCCAGGTTGCCGATCAGCATGACTCTGTTTACGCCTCTCATAATTTTTATTATTTAAGGTTAATAAATCATTGAAGGGCTGGCGTGTTCTTTAAAGTTAATTTTTTTGAGGGATTGGAAAAAATTTTAATAGCGCTAAAACCTGTGACCCGAAAGGAATTGATGAATAAAGCGCGGGAAAGCTTGTTTATGTACTTTATTGCCATTGGTCCACAACCAGTCCGTTGACCCACCCGGTTTTTGCCTCAGCCTGATCCTTACAAACTGCCCGGAGATCAGCTGGTGAGAAAGCTGTTGTTTGAACAGTTCGGAAACGGAGACCAGTTCATACTTCCCTTTCACCAGCCATTTGTTCTTTTCTGCCTGCTGCAGGATATTTTTTATGGTTGCATTCTTTTCCATTTCAATCAATGGGAATTCATAAAGCCCCTGCCATATACCCTTACCACTGCGCTTGCGTATGGCTACCTTGTAGCTACCTGGCTCATCATTGTATTCAAGAAGCAGGTAATAGAACCAGCG
>JANOHQ010000136.1:0-6936 GCA_031406595.1 Chitinophagaceae bacterium | reverse complement strand
CATCTCCGATCAATGCAGCGATTAACAGTAACAATGTTGATTGCGGCTGATGAAAATTGGTGATCAGTCCTTTTACGATCTTAAATTCATAGCCCGGCGCGATCAATATCTGTGTCTTAGTAATAAGACGCTCCAGTTTATTTTTATCCATCCATTCCAGCAGGGACTCTAACGCCTCTTTCACTGAAATATTTTTCTCAGCCAATTCATAAGCTTCCCATTGAGAAAGACCTTGCTGTACATCGGTAACCAATTGCCAATTGCCAATTACCCATTGTTTCACTCCCATCCAATACAAACTTTCAATAGTCCGGAGCGAAGTCGTCCCTACAGCGACGATCGTATTATCAATATTGTTCAAAATATGCTGAATCGTTTCTCTTGACACATCGATCCATTCCGCATGCATCTCGTGCTCTTTCATTGTTTCCGTCTTTACCGGTTTGAAAGTACCGGCGCCAACATGCAGTGTCACAAAATCAGTTTGAATATTTTTTTCTTTTAGCTGGCTAAAAATGCTTTCTGTAAAATGTAAACCAGCGGTCGGGGCAGCGACGGAGCCGTCGGTGCCTGCATACACGGTTTGGTATCGTTCTCTATCTGCATCTTCCACATCCCGCTTAATATAAGGAGGCAAAGGTATAATGCCGGCCAGGTGGAGAATTTCAGCGAAACTCAGCTGTGCAGGCGACCAGGAAAGTTCAATGGTGAATTTGCCACTTCCTTTGTCAATATATTTTGCAAAGAGGGTAACTCCTTTAATTTTCTTTTCGAGTACTTGCCCCGGTTTCCATTTGGAAGCGCCGCCGACCAGGCAGTTCCACCATACTTTTTCTTTTTGCAACATTGCGGTCGTGATATCGGGGTATTGCTCATGCGGCTCCAGGCAAAAGATCTCGATCACGCCACCGGTAGGTTTTTGAAACAGGAGTCTTGCTTCTATTACTTTGGTGTTATTGAAAACGAGCAATCCATTGCCGGGCAAATGGTCAGTGATATTCCTGTAAATATCTTCGGTGATATTGCCTTTGCTATAAATAAGCAGTTTGGACGCATCTCTTTCGAAAAGGGGATAACTGGCTATCCGGTCTTCTGGAAGGGAATAGGTGAAATCCTGTATGGATATATGTTTGGGGTTGATCATAACACAACTGACTGTTGTATTGTTTATGGCAAAAATACGCCAGTTCCTTAAAGTAAATATTAATATCTGGCTTGCAGAAAAGTAACCCGTTCTGACCTTAAGAAATAATTACTAATTTTTTTTAACACAGTTTTTGATAGGTTAAGTCAAACTTCTTATTCGCGTAACAACCCGGTAATATCGGGCACCGATCTTTGCGGCGGAAATTCAATCATTAATCATTAAACCTTCAATTATGAAAGCGAAAAAGATCATGTCCTTTGTATTGTTTTTGTTTATTTCTGCGTTTGCGTCAGCACAAAAAGGTCCACAGGAGATTTCGGGGGCCATTCTGAGGCAAATGGAAATGACTCCATCTTTCTCAATGGGTGTTGCTGTAAATAAGGCAGCCACCCGTTTCGACCTTTTGATCCAGAATCCTGAGGGAAAAAAACTTCACCTGAAGATCAGCAGTCATGGCCTTGGAACGGTGATCGATACTGTGATCAACAGCACAAACTTCAACCAGCGCTACAATATGGAGCAGGTGGAAGACGGTGAGTATTCAATTACAGTGAGCGACGGCAAGGAAAAGCAGGTACAAAAAATTGAGTTGAAGACAATCACTACCAGGAACGTGGAAGTAATTAAGTAATCTATGGAAACAAAGGGTGGCAGATCTGTGCTGCTGCCTTTTTTTTCTTTGGAGGCGAATATGTTATCGTTTTGCCAGCGGCACCACCAGCTTCAACCCGCTCCACACCTCACTCACCGCGCAAACCTTTACATCCACAAGCCCATTCTTCAATGCATAGTTCCGTATCACATCTTCCGTAATGTCCGTAGGGATTTTTGCACTTTTCTTAAACCAGGAAACCCAAATGGTGATCGACGTATTTTTTTTGATCACCGGTTTTAGTTTCTTCATCTCCATTTCAAACTCTTTCACCGTTTTCACAAACAAATGAATAATATCAGGAGCCTGATTTTTTGTCACCAACTGGTCTTTACTATTTGTTTCGAGTAATGAATCGTAATCATCCGGCTGGTTTATCAACAACAATTTTGTTCCAGGTTTGATCCCCAATTTTTTTATAAGTGGTGTTGCTGAGTATCCTGTAGCGGCCATTGTGCAAAGCTTTCAGCGAAGTAAAGCCTCTTTTTGGAACTCCGGTTTTCACATGCCGTGTGGCTTAATCCACAGCTTATCCACCCTAATTCACAGTCTATACACCGGATTTTTTAGCCCAAATTAGCCATATCTCCTGCAACCCTTTACAGCATTGACTTTCAGGGAAAAAAAAGGTGGGGATAAAAGAAAATCGTAAAAATTTATCTAGTAAGTGGGAAAAAGTGTTAATTTGTGTCAATTATTTTAAAATTGACTCAATCTACTGATAATGATAGGCTTTCTCGGAGAATTCGAGGCTACTTTGGACGCCAAGGGGCGTTTCCTCCTCCCGGCAGGGTTCAAAAAACAATTGCCGGAAGCCGAGAGGGGTCAGTATGTTATCAACAGGGGATTTGAAAAATGCCTGGCTCTCTACCCGGTAAGGACCTGGGAGCCGCTCTTTGGAAAGATCAACAGCCTGAATGAATTCGACCCGAAACAGCGGGAGTTCAAAAGGGCATTTTTAAACGGGGCCACTTACGTGGAGCCCGACACGGTTGGCAGGATATTGTTGCCCCCCAGCCTGAAAGTGTATGCTGAGTTGCAGAAGGATATCGTGCTGATGGCAACAGGAGACAAATTAGAAATCTGGGATAGTAATAAGTACAAACAGTTCTTTGATTCAATTTCTTCGGATGCATTAAGTGAGATGGCGAAGGATATTTTGGGAGGCGGGGGAAATGAGAAATAAGTAATAAGTAATAAGAAATAAGGAATGAGAAAGTTGCGATACAATAAGACAATCTTACTCAGTCGGACAACTACTTCCTTATTAATTGTTTTTTATTCCCTGCCTACCGGACAGGCAGGCTTATCCCTTATTCAACCATGAGCCAGCAGTACCACATACCTGTTTTGCTGAATGAGGTACTCGATGGCCTGAATATACAACCCAACGGTATCTACGTGGATTGCACCTTTGGTGGAGGCGGTCATTCAAAAGCCATTCTTCAGCAATTAAGTGCAAAGGGAAAGCTGGTTGCTTTTGACCAGGATGCCGATGCTAAGAAAAACCTGCCTACCGGACAGGCAGGCCTGCCTGTTGACGAGCGGATCATTTTTGTTGCACAAAATTTTCGTCACCTGCAGCGCTTTCTCCGCCTGAACAATATCACGGCGGTCGATGGCATTATGGCGGACCTGGGTGTAAGCAGCCACCAGTTTGACGAAGCGGGTAGAGGATTCTCCATCCGCTACAACGCTGAACTGGATATGCGGATGGACCAGCGGCAGACTCTGACGGCTTTTGAGGTGATCAGCAGCTATACTGAACAACGATTGCACAAAATTTTTGAACAGTATGGTGAAGTAACGAATGCTAAAACCCTCGCCAGGAAGATCGTAGAGGTTCGTGGTTCCACGTCACTCCAAACGATCGATGGGTTTAAAAATGCAGTCCGGGAAATAGTGAAAGGAAATCCCAACAAGTACTTCGCCCAGGTTTTCCAGGCTTTGAGAATTGAAGTAAACGACGAGCTCGGTGCATTGCACGACATGCTTCTTCAGATCCCATCCTTGCTAAAACCCGGGGGCAGAGCAGCTATCATTACGTTTCATTCCCTTGAGGACAGACTGGTAAAAAATTTCTTTCGCCGGGGCTCATTTGATGAACCGGATGCAAACCCGTTTATCAATACGGAAACGGTGAATGAATTGCTGGTGATCACCAAAAAGCCAGTACTGCCAACTGATAAGGAAATGAAAGAAAACCCGAGATCAAGAAGTGCCAAGCTAAGAGTGGTGGAGAAACGGGTGATGATCTGAGTAACAACCAACTAATCAAGATTGTAAATATAGAGGGTAATCAAAAAGGGAAATCTATATCCTTTGAAATCAACCCCGCCTTTGCCCCTTCGAAAAGTTCAGGGCTGCGGCGCAATGAAAAACCAAAACCAACGAGCTAAAAACTCATTGTATGCAGGAACAGAAAGAAACAAAAGAACAGGATCCAAAACCGGCACTGCCCAACGGACAGGCAGGTTGGAAGCGTTGGCTGAACTATCAGTCCATCGTAAAACAGGTCCCGTTCTTTTTGTTCCTCGCAGTACTCGCGGTGCTGTACATCTTCAATGGTCACTATGCCGACAAGACCATCCGGAAGATCAACAATATCACCAAAGAAGTAAAGGAACTGAAGTACGAGTATATCGCGGTAAAAAGTAAAGTGATGTACCAGAGCAAACAAAGTGAACTGGTGAAGGTGGTGGAACCACTGGGATTGAAAGAGCTGACGGGGTCGCCGGTGGTGTTGAAGGAGGAAGAGGGGAGAATAAGAAATGAGGAATAAGGAATGAGAAAGTGGTGAGACAATGATTCATTGATTCTCCCTCTCCTGAAGGAGAGGCAACCGAGGCACGAAGGTTGCGAGCGCAGCTCAGAGGGTGAGGTTGATCAGCAGCGAACAGGAAGTACAAGAGTGCGACGCAACAGGCGATGACCAAAGAACCGAACGACGACTAAAAAATCCTTTCTACAACAAGAGAAAGGTGGACGGATACAACTAATAACAACTAAACAGAACTACCGGGCTAAACCTGGTTGTTTGCAACGGACAGTGGACGTTAAACGGGACATATTATGGAGGGTTTACCTCAGTTTTATCGGCATAGTAGTGCTTAGCATACTTGTCCTCGGCAGAGCTTTCTACATTCAAAAATTCCAGGGTGCCCACTGGCGCAGCATGAGCGACAGTCTTCACCAGCGTTTTGTGGCTTTAGATGCTGAAAGAGGAACGATCTACAGCGAAGACGGCCAGATGCTCAGCACGTCCATTCCCATCTTCGATATCTACATCGATTTTAATGCTGACGGCCTGCGGGAGAAAAAAGGAAAACGTTTTCATGATAACGTTGATTCTTTTACCATCGCCATGGCCAATCATTTCAATGACAAAACGGCGGCACAGTATAAAAAGGACCTGAAGCTGGCCTTTAAGAACAATGAAAGGTATTACCCGCTAAAGAAGAAATTGAATTTTGAATCCTATAAAGTATTCCGTGAATTCCCGCTGGTAAGACTTGGCCGCAACAGGAGCGGTGTGATCGTGGAAGTAAGCAGCAAAAGAGAAACGCCGTTTGGTTTGCTGGCCAACAGGACGATAGGTCTGTCCAGGGAATTCAAAGACGCCAATAATAAAGCGAAGAAACAAAACGTCGGACTGGAAAGAAGTTATGATACGGTACTCAGCGGCCGCGATGGACAAAAGTTGGTTCGCTATATCGCCGGCGGCACCGCTATTCCGGTGGAGGGAACACAAACAGATCCGGTGAATGGAAAAGATATTTATACAACGATCGATGTCAATATGCAGGATATCACTGAAACTGCCCTGATGCGGATGATGCTGCAGTGTGAAGGTCCCTATGGTACCGCGATCGTGATGGAAACGAGTACTGGTAAGATCAAAGCGATAGCAAACCTCGGCCGCCGCCCTGATGGTACTTACTGGGAAGATGATAATTATGCACTCCGGGTAACAGAACCAGGATCTACTATCAAACTAGCCACCTTACTGGCCGTGTTGGAAAAAGGCAGCAGCACGATCGATGAAGTGGTATACGTAGGTGGTGCCGGCCGGCTGGAAGTAGCACCCGGAAAAGTAGTGGTAGATGCTGAACGTCACAATGAACCTTCTCTCTCCGTGAAAGGTTGTTTTGCCCATAGCTCCAATGTAGGAATGAGTAAACTCGCTTACAAAGCATTTGGCAGCAATCCTTCCGAGCTCAAAGAATATTTTCACCGGTTTCGCCTGGATGAACGCTCTCCTGTTGACCTGATGAATGTGCCAAAACCAACGATGGCTCCACTTTCTACCAAAGGTGGTGAAGCAGGATTGGGAAATATGTTGTGGATGAGTTTTGGCTATGCGGTCCAGGTAAGCCCGCTGCATACACTCACATTATACAATGCGGTGGCCAATAACGGGAAGATGATGAAGCCATACCTGGTGAGCAGTATTCAAAGCAATGGTGTGCTGAGTAAACAAATTGAACCTATCGTGATGGATGATCAATTCTGCAAAGCTTCGGTGATCAAAGATGCACAGGAAGCGATGAAGGCCGTGGTTACAGAGGGTACGGCCCGCAAAGCATTGGCAGGATTGCCGTTTGCTGTGGCCGGTAAAACAGGAACAGCACATGTTTCAGACGGTGCAATCAAGTATGCACATGGTGTGTACCAGGCCAGTTTCGTGGGATATTTCCCGGCAGATAAACCGCAATACACCTGTATCGTGGTGATCCGGACCAAACCACATGCGGCATCGCATTATGGAGGTACACTGGCAGCGCCGGTATTCAAAGAGATCGCTACCAAACTTTATTCGATGTATGTCGAAAAGAAAGATCCGTCCCGGTACGCAGCTGCGAAAGACAGCTCTGGATTTTTCTATGCGGGTTTTGCACCTGATATCAGGAACGTATACAAGATCATGAATGTACCCTACCGGGATTCATCGTTGCAAAACAATTGGACCAGTGTCTATGGACGGAACGACCAGGCAGTAATGAAAGCCGTCACCGTACGCCAGCAGGTGATGCCGAATGTACGGGGTATGGGATTAAAAGACGCAGTGTACCTGCTCGAGAATATGGGGTTGAAAGTAGCGATCAGGGGAAGAGGAAAGATCACGATGCAGTCGGTA
>JANOHQ010000112.1:0-3702 GCA_031406595.1 Chitinophagaceae bacterium | reverse complement strand
GCCCCCCTGCCCCCCGAAAGGGGGTTCTGAGACTCCGAAAGATCGGAGTTATATTTTTTATTCGTTATTTTCTCTGTTGCCTCGATAGTACCGGTAAATATATCTGTATCGTAATTACTTTGCTTTCCCTGTATCACTCTTACCAATCTTTCCAGCCCCATCCCTGTATCTACGTGTTTGGCGGGAAGAGGTTCAAGGCTTCCGTCTTTCTTTCTATTGTACTGGATGAATACATTATTCCATATTTCCATCACCATACCGGTATCATCATTATTCACCCGTGAATGCCCGTCATTATTCGCTTCTTTACGGGTATCATAATGTATCTCCGTACAAGGACCACAGGGACCGGTATCACCCATTTCCCAGAAATTATCTTTTTTATTCCCCAACAGTATTCTGTCTTCGGCCACATATTTTTTCCATTCGTTATACGCTTCTTCATCGCGGGGCAGCCCTTCTTTTTCATCGCCTTCGAAAATGGTGACGTATAATTTGTTCTTGTCAAGCTTGTATACTTCAGTGAGCAATTCCCAGCTCCAGGCGATCGCTTCTTTTTTAAAATAATCACCAAAGCTCCAGTTGCCCAGCATCTCAAACATCGTATGATGATAGGTATCCACTCCTACTTCTTCCAGGTCGTTGTGTTTGCCACTTACCCGCAGGCATTTTTGTGTATCGGCCACCCTTGGGTTGATAGCTTTTTTATTGCCCAAAAAATAGTCCTTGAACTGGTTCATCCCTGCATTGGTGAACATCAGGGTCGGGTCGTCTTTCACCACCACGGGTGCGGAGGGGACGATTTCATGCCCTTTGGAACGGAAAAAATCGAGGAAAGCCTTACGTATATCTGCGCTGGTCATTAGAGAGTTTATAGTTTATGGTTTTTTGTTTATGGTTGCTTAGAGTCCGGTATGCCCTGCTTCCCGCCGGGCTGTTGATAGTAAAATGGTGGTTACTCCGACCCCGCGCCCAGTAGTATTACCGAACGATGAAGAGTGCCCTTCGACAAGCTCAGGGTAAACTGCAACAGGTGACGATAGTAATTCTACAGCCGGCATCTGATTATCTTTTCCATTAGTAATCAATCTCCTAAGTTGGGTTGATTTTTGCTGTTTATCGCCCTATATTTGTCAACCCCATAAGGCGGGGCAAAGGTAATTTATTCAGGCCGCATTTGTACCCCCTTGAAGCTGGTTAACGGCAATTGCTCATGAAGAAGATCAAGTATTACTATAACACCAACACGCTTCGCTACGAAAAGCTGGAGACACCCCTTCGTGTCAAGCTGCTGCGGGTCTTTGGTTTTGTAGCCGCAGCCCTGGTAACCGCCGCCCTGATCTCTTATGTGGCTTTCCAGTTTATCGGTTCTCCCAAAGAAAAAATACTCGAACAGCAGAATAAAGCGCTCCGCGACAATTACCGGGAGCTCGGCGATGAATTGAAATCGGTGGAACAGCAGATGAAAGAACTTGAAAAAAGGGATAATGATGTGTACCGTTCCATCTTCGAAGCCAATCCTGTGCCCGACAGTGCCCGGGCCAAAGAATTAGAAGATCAACTGGAATTGGCCACCGTAGGAAAGATCAAGGACCACCAGCTGGTATCGGCAATCACGGCCACGCTCAATAATCTTAACAGCCGGATAGCCGCGCAAATAAAATCATACGATGAAGTGGATGAGCTGGTAAAGAACAAGGAACAATTACTTTCGCATACTCCCGCCATTCAACCGGTCAGCAATAAGGATCTCAGCCGGATCGCCTCAGGCTATGGCTCCCGGATCGACCCGGTCTATAAAACAGTGAAATTCCACTATGGGCTGGATTTTGCGGCGCCGCAGGGCACTCCTATCTATGCAACAGCCGATGGTTCGGTAATCACAGCAGGTAGTACGGGCAGCGGTTATGGCAACCATGTTGTCATCAACCATGGTTATGGTTATGAGACCCTCTACGGTCATATGGTGAGAGTGAAAGTCCGGGGCGGACAGGCTGTCAAACGGGGTGAAGTAATCGGCTGGGTAGGCAGCACCGGTAAATCGACCGGGCCACATTGTCATTACGAGGTACGCAAATACGGATCGAAGATCGACCCGATCTATTTCTTCTATAATGATCTTACACCGGCACAGTTTGACCTGTTGCTGAAAAAAGCTGCGGCGTCTAACCAAAGTCTGGATTGATAGATAAGAGTTAAAAACTAATAGATAATAGTTATAGGCACATTATTTCCACAAACTATTATCTAGCATCTATTATTTTTTATCTATCCGTATCTTTACAGTGCATGGGAAAGTCTTTATCACAGATCACTTTTGATTTTGTTCCTGGAGAGGAGGAAAATATACCGCTGTCTCCGGCCGTTATGGTAGAAGAAAAAGAAGTGATGGAAGTGAATTCACCGGTAACGATAAAGAAAGAACCGAAGGCCGCGACCACCAACGCAGTTCCTGCGGGCAAACGTGGCCGTAAATCCCTGAAAGAGATCTCGATCAATGCCGACCTGGTGCAGATACCGCCGGATGATATCCTTTTTCAAAAACAATATTACCCGATCGGTGAAGTGGCCGCCATGTTCCGGGAGAACCAGTCGCTGATCCGGTACTGGGAAACAGAGTTTGACATTTTGCAACCCCGGAAGAACCGAAAGGGTGACCGTTTTTTTCGTCCTGTGGATATCAAGAACCTGGTAATGATCTATGACCTGCTGCGCCGCCGCAAATTCACCATTGAGGGAGCCAAGGATTACCTGAAAAAGAACAAGAAGGCTGAAGAGAAATTTGCCATGATCCAGTCGCTGGAGAAGATCAAGGGGTTTTTGCTGGAGTTGAAAGCTAGCCTTTGAATCAATGGGCAATAGACAATAAGCAATTGGCAATTAGACTCCGTAATTTCAAATTTTCCCTGGTTTTGCCAGAGGCTACCAAAAAAAACGACCCCTTGCCAATTGTCCATTGCCTATTGGCGAAAAAGCAACTTTAACAGCCATTCTTTCATCTTTTGCCTGAGCCCTTTTACATTTGCCATCTATTATTTCAACCATGAAGAGACTGATCCCTATCTTTTGTGCGCTATTATTGACCACTGCCGGTTTTGCGCAAAGCCAGTACGAGGTGCTGGTAGAAAGACCCAATGAGAAAACATTGAAAGGCATTATTTCAAAGGAAGTGTTGCTGAAAGACACATCCTTTAAATGGTATGCCGAGAACCTGAAGAATTATACCCCCAACGCGGCTGCCATCGAAGGGTTGAAGAAACAAAAGGATTCTATCCAATTGCTGGTATTTATGGGAACCTGGTGCGAAGATTCTCATAATATCATCCCCAAGTTCTATGCGTTATTGGGTGCTGCCGGTTTTTCGGAAGACCGGGTCACGCTTATCGGTGTCGACAGGGCGAAAAAAACATTGAGTCATCTTTCCGAAGCGTTGAATGCAGATAAAGCTCCTACCATCATTGTGCTGAAAAAAGGGAAAGAACAGGGAAGGGTCATTGAATTCGGGAAATATGGCTTGTTTGATATGGAGCTGGCAGAGATCCTGAAAGCGATCGAGTAGACGCTTTAGACAATCCTTTCTTTCATCGCTTTGTGCACTACTTCTGCCAGGGAAGCCACATGCAGTTTTTCGTAGATATTTTTTATATGTGTTCTCACTGTTTCATAGCTGATAAAAAGCTGGTCAGCGATCATTTTATAACT
>JANOHQ010000104.1:0-3792 GCA_031406595.1 Chitinophagaceae bacterium | reverse complement strand
TTGCGGCCAAGCCCGTCATAATCAAGACCATATCCCACTACGAACTTATCGGGAATGACAAACCCCACATAGTCCAGTTGCAGCGGGTATTTGGTGGCTTCGGACTTATGCAAAAGCGTCGCAATTTTCAGGGATTTTGGCTGCTGGTGGAGCAGTTTTGGGAGGAAATTGTGCAGGGTCTTTCCCGTATCCACAATATCCTCGACAATGATCACTTCCTTCCCAAAAAGGTCATCTTCCAGCCCTATTGAGGTTACCACGTTCCCGGAGGATTTCATGCCCTTATAGGAAGCCAGTTTGATAAAACATAGCTCCGCTTCTATCGTCAGCTGTTTGAAGAGGTCTGCCGCGAACATAAAAGAACCGTTCAGGATGGCAATAAAGAGCGGGCGGCGACCGGCATAATCCAGGCTGACCTGTGCAGACAATTCTTTGACCCGTTTCAGGATGGTCTCTTCTGAAAGATAGGTTTCAAACGATTTGTCATGCACTTTAATGACTGACATAAGTTCTGACTTTTTTAATGAGTTCGTTTTTTCCCCGTAGCAGGAACCAGTGAGAAATTTTCCTTCACCGTTAGTTTAGGTATAGAAGTTGATTTTGAACGCAAACTTAATCTTTCACCGATCGCAGGTGTATCACTTTCTTTTAACCAGTTCAGCTCCCGCAGGCTTTCCAGGCGTATTGCTTCATCCCGGGCGATGCTATACACTGTTTCTCCCGGCTGTACGATATGGAACTCATGAATACCCGTCTTTCTTTTTCGCTGTAAATAGATCAATTGATCGCTATCGGCAGACTCCAACCGGGGCATTTCATTAAACTCAAATATCTTGGAAAGATCAACATCGTATTGTTTGGCGATACTTAAAAAAGAAGTTCCCTTTTTTACAAAGACCGCTTTTGTTTCATTGATCTTAAATTGACCCTGGGGATAAGCAGGTGTATTTTTTACTGGTTCTGTTATAATTGCTTTATCGTGGGCATTGGTTTCACGAGCGGACTGATCATTGGAAAGGCTACCCAGTTCAGCGGCCTGGTCCGGTATCTTGCCCATGGCAATAAAGGTATAATGCTGCAGGCCGTAATCTTCGATCAGTTTGATCAGCACCTGCGGGTATTTCGGGTTGGTGGCATAACCTGCCTGTTTCAATCCATTGGCCCATCCTGCATAGTCGGTAGGGTCAAGTGAAAATAAAAAAGCATAGCGCTGCCCGTTCTTCAGGAAATCGGAATGATCTTTATACGAATCGGATGCCAGCGGGTACTTGCGGAAGCACTCTCCTTTCGCATCGTCATTGTGCCGAACCGATTCACCGGTCCAGTTGGATTTGCATTTGATACCAAAATGATTATTGGAAGCCACGACCAGTTTGCCGGCCCCTGCACCTGATTCATGTATTCCCTGTGCCAGGGTAATGGAAGCAGGCACGCCGGTCCTTTTCATTTCAGCGATGGCCAGGTCTTTGTAGGTGCTGATATAATTGGCGATCAGCTCCTGTTTTTGTGCCCGGGCAAGCTGGCTGGTCAGTAGTAATAAAAAAATGAAACTGTTTCGTAGTTTTTGCATCGTAGCCGTCATAGTTTTCGAATCAGTAAAAGTCCGTCACGGAGGGTCAATACCATTTTCTCGATATCCGTTCTCTCCCGGATATAATTATTAAATGCCTCGATCCCTTTTGCACTTTTCCCTTTCACTTCGGCTTCCTCCGAAGGAGTCCCTTTGGGCAGCACCTGCCCGTGAAAGAAAATATTATCTGCTAAAATAAACCCGTTTTTCCGCAACCGGGGCAAAACGAGGTTAAAATATTCTATATAAGCAGGTTTATCTGCGTCGATAAAGACAAGATCCCAGGTTTCCTCCAATTGCGGGACCAGGTCGAGGGCATTACCGGTGTGAAGAATGATCTGGCCGGCAAAAGATGAACGTTTAAAAAATGACCTGGCTGTCGACGCGTCGGCCTCTCTCAATTCGATCGTGTGCAATTGCCCGTCGGGTGTCAATCCTTTTGCTAAACACAAAGCACTATAACCGGTAAATGTGCCGATCTCGAGGATCCGGCGGGGTCGTATCATGCAACTGATCATCTCCAATAATTTTCCCTGCAGGTGACCACTCAGCATAATGGATTCGGAATGATGCTGCATGGTAAAGTCATTGACCTCTTTCAGCAATGCATCTTCGGGGGAAGAGTAGCGTTCAGCATAATCCTGTACCAATGGATGAATCAGGTCCACGTTGAAAATTTCAGCAAAGATAAACTTCTTATACTGCCTGCAGGGCATGTCTTACAGTCCCGGGTTTTGAGGAGATCATCCACAACCCGATGAAAGTGAATATCCCATTGATCAGTATCAGCTCGTTCCCGATCTTGTACCCGTCAAAGAGGGTGGTTGAAATATTCTGCAGACCCAATGATATATGCAGCTTCGCTTCATACCAGGCAGGATTGCTCAGCATATCCAAAAATAAAGCGAGCATTGGTGCAATGATGCAAACGGTCCAGACCCGCTTATCATTCAGCTTCCGTTTTGTCAGGATACCGAAGGCAAACAATCCCAGCAGCGGACCGTAGGTGATACCTGCGAATTTCAGGATAAAGTCGATGATCAGTTTATCATTGATGGCCTTAAAAAGCAGTACCATCAGGAAGAAGATAAAGGCAAAGGTAAAATGCACTTTTAATCGTGTCCGTTTCTTCTCTTTTTCGGTGCCTTCCTTTTTATTGATACCAAGGATATCGATGCAAAAACAGGAAGTGAGGGAAGTAATGGCCCCGTCTACGCTGGGGAATAGCGCCGAGATAAGGGCGATCACGAAAATGATCCCGATCACACCGACAAACGGGTCGCTGAGTGCAATCGTGGGAAACAGGTCGTCCGGCGGCACATTGATCCCTTTTGTACTGGCATATAGATATAGAACACCCCCAAGAACGAGGAACAGGAAATTCACGATCATTAACACCGTGGTAAAGGTCATCATGTTCTTCTGCGAATCCTTCAGTGTTTTTACACTGATATTCTTCTGCATCATTTCCTGGTCCAGTCCCGTCATGGCAATAGCGATAAACATACCGCCCACAATATGTTTAATAGCAAAAGATCCGGCTTTTACATCCCAGTTAAATACCTGTGTGTAGCCCTTATCAGACATCATTGTCCATGCCCCGCCAAAGTCGGTTCCCAGGGCTTTCACTATAACAATAATACAAACCACGAGGCCCACCAGCATCCCGGTTGTTTGCAGGGTGTCGGTGTAGATAATGGTCTTCACGCCTCCTTCAAATGTATAAAGCAGGATCAGCAACAGGATCACCAGGGTTGTTACTTCAAAAGGGATGTTCAGTTTGTTGAAAATAAAGATCTGGAGCACACTGATCACCAGGTACAATCTTGCGGTAGCGCCCACGGTGCGGGAAAGAATAAAAAAGAAAGCCCCGGCCTTATGGGCATTGATCCCAAATCTTTTTTCGAGGTACGTGTAGATACTTGTCAGGTTCATCTTATAATACAGGGGCAACAAGACAAATGCGATAACCATGTACCCTATCAAATAACCCAGTACGATCTGGAAATAATAAAAATTGCCGGTCGCAACCCCACCCGGGACGCTTACAAAAGTCACTCCTGACAGGGAAGTACCGATCATTCCAAAAGCCACGAGCATCCAGTTGCTGTTGCGGTTACCGATGAAGAAGGACTCGTTATTCGAATTACGGGAAGTAAACCAGGCTACCGCCAATAACAAAACAAAATACCCGATCACAAAGGCAAAAAGTACGACTGGTG
>JANOHQ010000073.1:0-15324 GCA_031406595.1 Chitinophagaceae bacterium | reverse complement strand
TTACCGAAGTAAAAAAGATGATCATTAAATAATCATAGTAGAAGAAGATAAGAAAAGGCTTCCCCGGGGAGGCCTTTTTTTATGCCAGTATTTACCTGCAACATCTTCTTTCTTATCTTCCAGTCTAAACAAAGTTGAATGGAATATATCGCACTGGCATTAGCTCCGGGGATCGCCATCAGTCTCTATTTCTTTTACAAGGATATTTATAACAGGGAGCCCAAACTCAACCTGGCTGTCAGTTTCATACTGGGTTGTTTGGCTATCTTCCCGGCCGCCTGGTTTGAAGAGAGCTTCAGTCACACCATCGATGGAAGTATAACCGGTGTGGCCATCTTTGCTTATGCCGTGGTTGGATTCAGCGAGGAAGCCAGTAAGTTCCTGGGACTTCGTTTCTATGCTTATAAACAGCGGAGTTTCGATGAGCCACTGGATGGCATCGTGTACAGCGTATTTGTCAGCATGGGTTTTGCCACTGTGGAAAATATCATGTACGTGGTAAAATACTCGCAGGAAGGTATGGGATTACAGGTGGGTGTGCTGCGGATGTTCCTGAGCGTGCCGGCCCATGCTGCTTTCGCGGTGATGATGGGTTATTTTGTCGGCAAGGCCAAATTCCACCCCGAAAAAAGTACAAGGCTGATGATCATGGGTCTGCTCGTCGCTATCTTTTTTCATGGCACTTACGATTTCTTCCTGTTCCTCCCCAGGTTTTCTTATGTCGGGAGAGAACTCAGCGAGATATTACTGGCGGCCGGGGCCATCGGTTCCTATATTGTTTGTCTTATCTTGAGCCGGAAAATGATCCGTTCTCAAAAGAATGTTTCCGAAATAATGTTCAAAGATAAAAATACCAATATCAGTGTTTAGTATACAAAATGCAACGATTGCAGATATCCCGCAAGTACGGGAACTGGTTTTCCAGGTCTGGCCGCAGACCTATGCTCCTATCCTCTCGCCGGAAAAGATCAGTTATATGCTCGAGATGATGTACAGCGAAGTTTCTCTTCAAAAGCAAATGAACGAGGACTGCCAGTTCATCCTCGTGTATGACGGAACGGAACCCGTGGGCTTTGCTTCCTACCAGGAGACCGAACCCTCTGTTTTTAAACTGCATAAGATCTATGTATTACCATCACAGCAGGGAAAAGGCACGGGGCGTTTCGTGATCGATCATATAGTGGAAACGATACGGCCACTCAGGGCAACTGCGCTCCAATTGCAGGTGAACCGGGATAATAAAGCAAAGGGGTTCTATGAGAAACTGGGGTTTACCGTGATCGATGAGATCGACCTCGATATCGGCGGAGGGCATTTTATGAATGACTATGTGATGGAGAAAAAAATTTCCTGACCGCTATTCTTTCGTCAATATGGTTTTACAATCCAGGAAACGGACCGGGTCCAGTTGCGTTTCAAATTTATAGAGGAGCATTTCCATTTTATCACCACGACCGATATAACCGACAGCCTGCCCGACTTTGATCACATCATTGCGGCGAACGATCACTTTGCTGAGGCCGGAATACCAGAAATAATAATCCTTGTAATAAAATACCACGTCCCATTTGCCATCATCGGTTTGTTCAACGTTCGTGACTTTGCCGGTAATACAGGCTTTTACGGTCGTATCGGGTTTACTGACCAGTACGATACAAAGATCGGGTTCATCGTAGTGGATCACATTTTTGGGCGGGGGAACAACCATTGCGTCGGTTAGCGGGCATTGAAGCCAGACACTGTCCTTTTGTTGTGCAAATAGCATAACGGGCAGGGATATAAATAACCCGAGGAGGCAAGCCTTAACCATTGTTTTCATCAGTAGCCTTTTATTGATTCAAGTGTACAGAGATCCTTTGATCAATTGCGGTTCAAATTCAGCTTCCTGGCCAGCTCATCGCCCATACTCTCCGCCGAAATACCATAACCGTTCACCAGCACTCCCTTCACCCCGGTTACCGATTCGATGGCATACACCACCGCTTCATCAGAGGGATCTGTATTTCCTTCAAACCGGTACACTTCGACGATCTCAAAATCTTTCGCATCATACTTACCATTGTGACAAACAATACAGTTCTCTTCCAGGTTAAAATCGGTTTCAAATCCTCTTTTTTTCAATCCATTCACGGCCTCGGAAACGGTATCGTAGGTTATCATATTGTTTTCAAAGTTATCCTTATTTGTTTAGAACACTGCGACGGAAAACCCCCTATGGCTAAACAATGACCCGACCGTGATAATCCCCGTCTGTTCAGTATAATTTGTGCAAAATAACCGGTCATTTGGCCCTGTCAAGTTGGTAATTTATCCGCAATAAAACAATACCTTTGCCGCCTAAATAAAAGCTAAAAAAATGTCAACAGTAACGAAATCCATTGATTTCAGCCTTCCTTATAAAGTGGCTGATATTTCCCTGGCAGAATGGGGCCGCAAAGAAATAAGACTGGCTGAAGCAGAAATGCCCGGCCTGATGTCGATCCGCAAAGAATACGGTGCTTCTCAACCCTTAAAAGGAGCCCGGGTCGCTGGTTGCCTGCATATGACCATCCAGACCGCGGTACTGATCGAAACACTGACTGCACTGGGAGCTGAAGTAAAATGGAGTTCCTGCAATATCTTCTCTACACAGGACCATGCCGCCGCTGCGATCGCTGCTGCTGGTATCGGTGTATTTGCCTGGAAAGGTCAATCACAGGAAGAAGCTGACTGGTGTATAGAACAGACTTTGTTCTTTGGTGGTAAAGACAAACCGCTGAACATGATACTGGATGATGGTGGTGACCTGACCAATATGGTACTGGATACTTATCCTGAACTGGTACAACATGTAAAAGGTATCTCTGAAGAAACTACTACCGGTGTTCACCGTTTGTATGAAAGAGTGGCAAAAGGCACATTGCCAATGCCGGCTATCAATGTCAATGATTCAGTTACCAAATCTAAATTCGATAATAAATACGGTTGTAAAGAATCACTCGTAGATTCTATCCGCCGTGCAACGGATGTAATGCTGGCCGGTAAAGTAGCCGTTGTGGGTGGTTACGGCGATGTGGGCAAAGGATCTGCTGCTTCTTTAGCAGGTGCTGGTTGCCGTGTGATCGTTACGGAGATTGATCCTATCTGCGCTTTACAGGCGGCCATGGACGGTTTTGAAGTAAAGAAAATGATCGATGCCGTAAAAGAAGCCGATATCGTTGTTACCGCTTCCGGTTGCCGCGACCTGATCCGTGGAGAACATTTCAAACTGATGAAAGATAAAGTGATCGTTTGTAATATCGGTCACTTCGATATTGAAATTGATATCGCCTGGTTGAATACGAATTACGGTGATACAAAAGACACGATCAAACCACAGGTGGATATCTACAATGTAGATGGACACGATGTGATCATCCTTGCAGAAGGTCGCCTGGTAAACCTGGGTTGTGCTACCGGTCACCCCTCTTTTGTAATGAGTAATTCATTCTCTAACCAAACTTTGGCGCAGATCGAATTGTGGCAAAACCATTCCAAATACGAGAACAAGGTTTATGTATTGCCCAAGCATCTCGATGAGAAAGTGGCCCGTTTACACCTTGCCAAGATCGGTGTTGTATTGGAGGAACTGACCGATGCACAGGCCGAATACCTGGGTATCACAAAAGACGGACCCTTCAAAGCTGAACACTACAGGTATTAATAAAAAATACAAGTGAATACTCTTAAAAGCCTAGCCTCCCGGTTAGGCTTTTTTGTAAAAATGCCCCGTTCGGGTTATTGTCAGCAGTGTGCTGATAATGTACCTTGCTCATCTTACTCCAACCACTAACCCCCATTCCGTTACCCTATTTCTGAAAATAAACAATTGGTATAAGGACTCAGTCAGTAGCTTCTTAAAGAATATTCAACGACAGAATACGCTGAAAATCTTTAGAAAGAGTAAGCAAACCAAATAAACCTTATACCATGTCGAACACAACCAATTATCACGTCTTATTTTATGGCGGCCCTGACAGGCACCAGGCCAACCGCCCCCTGCTCACCCCCTGCGATAGTAATACTGTTGCGGGTTATCTCCGCTTCACCGAACCGTGCATGGAGTTTGAAAGTGACGGCATCGCGGCAACGATTATCCGGATACAGCTCCGAAGTAACCTGTTTTAAAAATCATTGATGTGGTTTGATATAGATACACATCAACGTTTATTTCAGACAGGACTGCACTTCATCGGCGTTCAACATACCAGCTTTTTCAGGCAGGCCTTCACTGTTTTTCCCATGACCGGGAAATGCAGCACTCCTTATCTCTTTATTTGTTAACCATTAAACCTTTAATTATGGCAAAAGCAAAATCGCCCATTTCAAAAAAACTACAGCACTTTGATCTTCGGATGAATTTCAAAGCGTTGCAACTTTCCAACGTCAATTACTTTGGTAATGTCAAGGGAAGTAAACTCAAAAGTGTCGTGGCAATTGCCGGCAACACTTTTTATGAAGACATTAAATGTGTCAGTTATAATCCTGACACAACATTACTCCACGCAGCCATTGTCGTAAAACAGGGATCCGGTTACAGCGGCGGACCCTGCACCAATGGCAGTATTGAGTATGTACGGTTCTACGTTGATTACAACCGCAACGGCACCTGGGTGGATGAAGGAATCGTTGGCACGAATGTGCATGACCTGGGTTTTACCGAAGACCTTTGTTACAATGTTTATTTAAAGATCAGCCCGGACAAAAAATCTTGTTGCGATGACCCGGCTGTATTGCCGAGGGTAAGGGCCATTCTTTCCTGGAACAGCGCCCCGCCACCCAACCAGCCTAACTGGGGTCCGGTATGGGGCAGAAGCATGGAAACAAATATCCAGATTCGTCCCAGCAACAGTTTGTGGTGTCTTATTAAACATGGTATCAAGCTGGATGAACTGGTAAAAACAAAATTGGTTGAAAACATCGACAAATTGGAGCTGCCTGTCCTGGCATCAGAGCCAAAAGCCGTTTCATTACCTTATCTCAAAGGAGTGTACAAAAAAGAGGTGGAAGACACCCGGATCGTATTGAAACATGTCATGGCTTTATCGCAAGACACTTCGTTAGCGGCATCTCCTGCCGACCTGAATATTACAGGTATCAACTGGGTAGAAATAATAGACAGTATAAAACTGCTCAACTTCAACACAACGTACGAAGAAGTAAAATGTGTGGCATTAAACCGTGACTGGAGTTCTATACATGCCAGCGTGGTGATAAAAAGATCCACCGGTTATTTAGGGGGGTTATGCACACATGGCAGCCAGGAATATGTCGCTTTCTACATGGATTTTGGTGGCGGCTACCAGTACATGGGTACGTCTTCTGTGAATGTGCATGATATTCCTACCATTCCAAAAGATGACCTTTGGTATAATGTGTCACTCCCGGTGAACCTGGAAAAACACCAGCAGGAATGGTGCAAAACCGGTAAAGCGAAGCTGAAAGCCATTCTTTCCTGGAATATACCACCGCCGCCTAATCAACCCAATTATGTGGCTCCTTACGGCGACTGGGAAGAATGTAATGTGGAGGTCAAACCACTGCCCAAAGGTGTTACACCGGGTTACACTGTTATTGCACTGGAGTCAGTAGGCAGTATGCCGATCCCTAAGATCAATAACGCAACAGGCCTGGCCAATGGCACCAATGTGGGCAGTACTTTTACCGCGGTTGACAGCCCCTTTGATTACAGAGTAAATGTGAACGGGTTGATCTTCTTCGCTGGTGGCGCTTCTTACAAATACCGGATCATGCTGAAAAAACCAGGCGATGCTATGTTTTACCCGGTTACCAATAGCACCGTGGTGCAAACAAATACATCGGGCGTTATTTCACCCGATATCACGCTCAACCCTGATGCACAGGGATGGATGGATTACCTGGGAGTGCCGGCAACGGTTACGGTGGTAAACAACTATCTCGGTTATGTGTACCCGGCTGTGAACGGGTTGCATAGTGTATACGTGGAAATAAAGAACCTGGTTACACTGGCAGTATTCAACAGCGTAACTGTTACTTTCCTGGCCGATAAGGATGCGCCAAATGCCGACATCGAAATTGCTGCCGGCAATTGCAAGACCTTTACACAAGGGACTTTAATGACCGGTACTTTCTCGATGACGGATGCACATGCACATTCATTGAGTCTTTCACTGGCCCCGGCGGATGAAACGGGTGGAGAGTGGCCAAGGATCACATCACCGATAGTGGGCGGCAGTTCGATGAGCTACGGAGTGAACCTGCCTGGTGGCGGTACTTCCGGCACATGGGAATTAGACACTACCGATATGAATCCTTGCGGCTATGTAATAAGAATAGATGTTTACGACCGCACCATCATCAACAGTTCCTACATTGGTCATCATGATGCTGATGATGAAGGCTTCTGTTTGATCGAATAACATGGATCTGCGATTACAGTGAATTCAAGCAGGCGCTATTGAGAATAACCCCCGCATTTTACCACTACGGGGGTTATTTTATTCTTTTTTGGCTCCATAGCCCCTGGTAGGGAACAAGTCAAATTGTTACAAGAATTAACTTACTAAGTAGTAAGTATTTTCTATATTTGTTCTGTGACTCCCCGGAACACCGATACCAAAGAAGAGATCCTTCGCCTGGGTACTGAACTGATCCAGGTCTATGGTTACAATGCATTCAGCTATGCTGATATATCCAAAAAGCTGGATGTAAAGAATGCTGCGATCCATTATCATTTCCCGGGAAAAGAGGATCTGCTTGCCGGTATCATCGAACAATACATTGAACGTTACAAAGAGCTTGACAAAAATCTCAACCAGCCCGGTATTACCTCCAAACAAAAGATCGAAGCATTCATTACCCGGTATTCACTGCTTGCAGAACAAAACAAGATCTGTATCATCGGTTCGGTTTGTTCAGACTACAATACATTACCCGGTTCTGTAAAAGCAAAACTTAGTGAGTTGATCGAAATGGTGCTGACCATGGTGGGGAAAGTATTGAAGGAAGGAAAAGCCAATGGCGAATTCGATTTTTCTGAAACACCCCACACGCAGTCATTGCTGATCATGACGAACCTGGCTGCCGGTGTGCAGTTGTCACGTATCACAGGGCAGAAAGACTATACGGCCATTTGTAAAAGTATTTTAAAACAGATCATCGTATAAAATTTTTTGCCTATAATACTTACCTACCAGTAAGTAACTATAAATCATTCCTCACTAAAAAAAACAAAACCATGAAACAGTTTCTTTCTTTGTTGCTGCTTTTCAGTTTCGCATTTTTTTCCGTTTCCACTACAGTAAACGGCCAGGCTCCTTCCGGGTATAAAGCAGGTTATGTAATTGGTGCCGATGGTGTGCGTAAAGACGGTTTTATCAAAGAGAGCTTTAAATCAAAAGCATCCATTGTGTTCCAGTCCGCCGGGGGTAAGAAAATAACCTATACGGGTAGTGATATCAATGAAGCGGGTATCGATGGGGTAGTGTACAGTACATGGTTGTCTGATTTCTTTAAAGTGATCAGCTCCGGCCCCAAAGTAACGCTTTACCAGAAAGCATCCGATGCTTCCGGTACCGTGATCTATAGCGGTTCAGAGGTTGTAGGAATCAACCCCGGTACAGAAGGATCCATAGCCGATCATTTTATCAAAACAAACGGTATGGACAAACTGGTACTGGTCACCAAAAAGAATTTCGAAGAAGTGGTTGCAAAACATTTCACCGATTGCCCTGCATTAACGGAAGGTGTAAAAACAAATAAGTTAAGCTACCAGGAGATCGGGAAAGCCGTACAGGTTTACAATGAATGCAGGTAAATGGCAAATTAGGTTACTGGTCAGACGGAGACCGTCAGACCAGTAACCGTTCTAGGCAGCCTGGTTAGTGGGGAAACTGAATGATATCGTTGTTATTTTCTGTTGTGATCCTTTGATCGAAATAAACCCTCCCAGTGCTGTCGCATCGGGTACCAGTGAATTGATACTGTAAGAAAGCGCATAGCCGTTATAATTGTTTCTTTCCTGGATCTCTACCACCACCACATCGTTGAATCGCTCCGCCGTGATATGGATCTCTCCATTTTTTGAATTGGCAACAACGGTAGCCAGCAGGTCATTCATAACAGCAGCCGCTTTTTGCATGGTTGGACCCGCCGGGATCTCCTGCTTCACTTCATTCAATACCTGTGTATTGTTGCGGTTAGCCGCAGCCATGTAATTGCTTACCATCGTATGTACAAGGTTTTGTAAAGTAGAGGCAGGTTTACTACCGCAGGTAAGGAGCTGAATGGTTTGTTCCATTGAGTTGGGATTTGGTTATTTTCAAAGGACGGATCAGTTGTTATTTACAGATCAGTCGCTGATATAAACATACAGTAATACCCGATACCATAAATTATTTCCCCGGGTAATTTTGCCGGTCTCAGCTATTTCATTACAAATCCCTAAGGGTTTAATCGTAAAATCCCTATTTGATAAGGGTTTTAGCCTCATTGACCAGACAGGTAGCCAGGGTCTTCAGGGTCTCCTGTTCGACCGGACCGATAGTGAGAGTCGATTCCTTTTTATTATTCCCGGTGAATATAATATGCTTGATCTTCTGCGTAATCAGCTTGGTTAATAAACTCGTGTTGGACGGCGAGTTCTTAAAAATAAAATGGAAAAGTCCCTCGCAGTTCATGGTGCCACCATTGCGGTTGTTCATCTTTGTTTTCACTCCTTCAAAAAAAATAGTGGCAATGGAATTATTGTCAAAGCATTTATCCGCCCCCTCGATCGAGAACAGGAAATCGATCTCCTTACTGTCCGCGTCAATGGTCAGGGAACCTCCTTCAAAATAAATAAAGCCGGTTGACAGCTTTGTCTGCTTAGTAAAGGGATCGGTTTCCCGGATCAGTTTGCAGGTATCCTGGGCAAAGAGGTAATTGGCAATCAGCGATAGGCAAAATGCAAGGAACAGTTTCTTCATATAATCGAATTGACAGCTAAAATAAATATTAATTGAGGACCGGCAGGAAGAAGATTGTTAAAAGGGTACGGGAGTTGCATGCCTGCTACCCTTAAAACCAGCCCCGGCTACCGGTCGGGCGGGTAAAAATCGGTCGCCGTGTTTTTCCCGTAGCTATTCCGGGCATGGTTTTATATCCTTATCTTTAAAGACGGTGTCCCCACCATCTGTCAGATCATGAAAAGGCTCTCCGTCATACCTGTGCTGCTTGTCCTGCTTTCCTTCAATGCGAAAGCCAGTCATATTACGGGTGGAGAAATGTACTATCGATTTATTGGTGTAAATGGCGGTCTTTATGAGTATGATGTTACCCTGCGTTTACTCCAGCGATGCGGGAGCGGGCGCCAGTTTCTCAATCCTACGATCGTCTCCGTTTTTGACAAAACAACGAATGCGAGGATGATGGATATCCTGGTCCCGATCTCTGGCACCGATAATATCAGCATCGGCAATCCCGATCCATGTATCACGAACCCGCCACAGGTTTGTTATGATGTGGCTTATTATCAATTCAGGGTATCCTTACCCGCGTCTGCTGCCGGCTATGTATTGGCCAGCCAGGTGAATTACCGGATCAATGGTATTAATAACCTTTCTTCCGGGTATAACAATATTGGCGCTACCTATTCCTGTGATATTCCGGGAACAGGCGGCGTTGCCAACGGTCCTGAGAATAACAGCGCTGCTTTTTCGGGTACCGACCTGGTGGTCGTGTGCGCCAACAATGATTTTACCTATAGTTTTGCTGCGGTGGATGCTGATGGTGATGTGTTGCGTTATTCTTTTTGCGATGCCTATGCCAGTTCGGCAGGCAATGGTGGTACGGCCCAGCCTACCGCTCCCCCACCATTCCCGATGGTACCGTATGGAAGCCCTTTTGATGGAACTGCTCCCCTGGGATCAGGGGTTTCGGTAGATCCGGTTACGGGGATCGTCTCCGGTCTTGCGCCTGCGGCCGGAATGTATGTTGTGACAGTATGCGTGGAGGAAATAAGGAACGGCGTCGTGATCGCCACACAAAGGAGAGATGTACAGATCAATATTGCCGATTGTGATATTGCTTCTGCGTCCCTCTTACCTGAATACCTGCTTTGTAAGAATACACAGACCATTACTATCGCCAACCAATCCAGCAGCCCGCTGATCGTTACCAGCGACTGGGAATTCTTTGATGCCGGCAATACGCTTATCTACAGCGCCACCGGTCCATCCGCGACCTATACTTTTCCGACGATCGGTTTGTACACGGTAAAACTGGTGATCAACCGGGGCCAGGGCTGTACCGATTCTACAACAGCATTAATAAGAGTGTTCCCGGGATTTGTTCCTGATTTTACATTCAGTGGTATTTGTATAACAAAACCGACCTTGTTTTTTGATAATACCAGTTCTGTATATGGAGTACCAAATTCATGGAGCTGGGATTTTGGAGAGAATACTGTGTTCAGTGATGTTTCCAATGCCCAAAATCCCAATTATACCTACCCATTGATGGGGATAAAAAATGTTCGGCTGATCGCCACCGATACAAGGGGATGCAGGGATACGGTGTACAAAGATGTAACGATCATTGACAAACCGCCATTGAGTGTGGCGTTCAAAGACACGTTGATCTGTGTAAATGATATTCTTCTTTTGCAAGCCTCCGGTACTGGTAATTTCAGCTGGACCCCTCTTGTCAATATCGTCAATCCCAATACGGCCACACCAACCGTGTCGCCCGTAGCTACAACAAAATATTACGTAGAACTTGAAGATGATGGCTGTCGCAACAGGGATTCTGTCAACGTAAGGGTGGTCAGCTTTGTGACGCTGGTCCCGATGGCGGATACTATTATCTGCCGAGCCGATACGATCCAGCTTCATGTGGTTTCCGACGGACTGCATTATTCCTGGACGCCGGCATCACAGATACTGGATCCGACATTGCAAAATCCTTTTGTATTCACCAACAACGCGATGACCAACTACCAGGTCACGGCAGTGATCGGCGGATGTTCGGCTACCGATAATATTATCGTCAGCACCGTTCCTTACCCTGCGGTGAGTGCCGGCACTGATTTTACGATCTGCTATAATGCCAAAGCACAATTGAATGGTACCACGGATGGCAGTTCCTGGCAATGGTCGCCTGCCAATCTTGTAAACAACCCCTTGATCTTAAATCCTTCCAGTTATCCTCCGCGAACCACCAACTTTGTATTGACCGTTTATGATACCGATGGTTGTCCCAAACCCAGCCGGGATACGGTAAAAGTGACAGTACTCCCGAAAATGAAGGTCTCGGCAGGTAACGATACAGCGGTAGTGGTCGGTCAGCCCTTACAGCTCCATGGCACAGGTGCTGTCAATTATGACTGGATCCCCTCTATTTACCTTTCAGTCGATGATATTGCAGACCCGGTGGCTGTTTTCCCGGACCCGAGTACCGGAAACCGGTATAAACTGATAGGATATAGTCCGGAGGGTTGCAAGGATTCGGCTTATATCACGATCAAGGTATTTAAAACCACTCCTTCAGTGTTTGTTCCCACCGGTTTTACTCCGAATAATGACGGAAAGAATGATGTGGTGCGACCCATAGCTGTTGGTATTAAAGCGATTGAGTATTTCAGTATCTACAACCGCTGGGGCCAGCTGGTCTTTTCAACCACCATTAACGGTCATGGCTGGGATGGAAGGATCAACGGGGCAGTCCAGAACACGGGTACATTTGTCTGGACCGTTAAAGCCACCGATTACCTGGGCAAAGCCTATTTCCAAAAAGGCGTGGTGACACTGATCAGGTAAAGAATTCAATATTTAAGATTTAGATATTAAAGATTTTTAGAGCCAAAGTCGCATTGATCCTTTGTCTCATTGCAATCGTTAAATCTAAATATTACATCTTCAATCTACCATTGGTATTGTGAACAACTTTTCCTGAACAAAAACAACGATATAGCACAGTAATTGTTATAGATATAGGTTCAATTTCAACCTATGTATATGCAATTTGTGAAAATGATCCAGTTCACCCGGCTGGTAAAAGCAGAGGGAAGGTTAAGAGAATTCAATTTCCGGAAATTAAGGGGGTCTGAAGAAGAGCAGTTTAGTGTAAATGTTTGTAATGAACGTGGTGACCGCATTCTGTTTAATATGCAAAAAAAAGACAATGCATGGCGAATACAATCCAGCGAGCTGCCCAAATGGATCGTACAGAATGAAAAGGCCCTTGATGAAGTGATCGAAGATGAATTGAAAAACCCGACGGAGATTTATTGATCATTCTCCCGGAAACGCTTCCGGATGATCTCCAGCTGATCCGCATCGAGGGAAGAGGTCTTTTTCAATACATTGATAAAATATGCTACTTCCTTTTCGCTGGCCGGACAGCCGGAATTATCCCCTTTTTCAGGCCCTTCGTCTTCTTTGCGCATTTTGGAATCGGCCAGTAATTTACCGTCCTTGTCAAATACCAGCCAGAAAGGGATGCCCTGGCCGTCACCATTATATTTTGCCCGGATCTCGGTAGCACCGGGATTTTCCAGGTTCTTTTTGTCTTTTGCTTCATCCACGACCAGGTGCCGGATCACATAATTATCATCAAAGAATTTCTTAACAGCCGCATCATTCATGCTTTTATCCATCCGGTGACACCAACCGCACCAGGAAGCATGGAACATGATAAATACATTTTTGTTCTCCTTTGCAGCCTGTACGGAAGCTTCCTTTAAAATATTACTGGCAGAAGCTGGGGATTGCTGTGCTTTTACAGACAGTAATACCGTGATCAGCACAAAAGACAACAATAACTGTTTCATCGGATTAATTTTAGAACTCAGTATACTATAAGCGCACAGCAGTACCGGTGGCGATCACCATCAGCATGTTATTGATCGTTTCAAAATCGAGGTCTACCCCCAAAATACCATTGGCGCCCATGGCCTGTGCTTTCGCAGACAATTCCCGCAACGCATCTTCCTTGGCCTGTTCGAGCACTTTTTCATAGGTTTTACTGCGGCCACCAAATACATCCCTCAATCCCGCGAAAATATCTTTGAAGATATTGGCACCGATAATGCTTTGTGCATTGATCACACCGAGGTATTCCTGTACGGGTCTTCCGTCAACTGAACTGGTAGTGGTAATAAGCATGGTATATCATTTTAATTTTTCAAATATAGCTTTTAGTTCCGCATCTTCCTTTACCGCAATTCCTTTAGCCGCTTCGCTGATATAGGCGATACGTTGGTCGACATCGGGGTGACTGGCCAGTAACCCGGTCGGGGAGCTAGAAGGATCTGATGCCTGGAGGTGACGGAACAGATCAGTAAAACCCTGCGGGTCGATACCCCGTTTGGAAAGGATCATCAATCCATTCATATCCGCTTCTTTTTCGAGACGGCGGGAATAATGCAATGATTTCAGGTTATCGGCATGGTTGACCACAATATTGGTCACCGTTCCAAATCGTCCAAACAATAACCCCAGGAAAACTTTTGAACCGAGCTGGCGGAATATTCGTTTTGTAGAGTGTTTGTTATTGACATGAACGAATTCATGACTCAACACCGCTGCCAGTTCCGGGTACGATGTCATTTCCTTCAGCAAACCACTGTAGATAACAAGACGACCACCGGGAAGTGCAAACGCATTAATGGTATTATCATTGACCAGGGATATTCTTATCTCGTACGCTGTAGGTATATCCAGTTTTGCAAAGAACTGGTTCAATAGAACCGTTTTAGCTGTATCCTCCTGCTCCGACAGGCCCATTGCATCATACACAGCATCTCCCAGTTGCCGCTCCGTTTTTACAGAAACCTTTGAAGCCAGTTTTTGGGAAAGCCAGGGAACGATCAAAAGGTAGACCAGGAACAACAAGCCCAGGATACCCACCACCAGGAGACTATTCCGGATCCATTCTTTACCGCTGCTTTTTTTATGCCAGGGTTTTACCCGTTCAGCCTGCATTTCTTTTACAAAGTCGGCGGCATCATTGCCACGGATCAGCAATTCAGCACCGCCGGATTGTCTATTCCGGAGTCGGGTTTGCTGGGAAGGGAAATCAAAACTCAGGTCCACATCTTTCAGCAACCAGCTGATCATGGCGTTGCTGCCATCGGCGTTGCGGAAACCAATATTCAGGTTTTTGTCGAATACCAGTACCGTGGACTCAACTGGTTCGGTACCGGGGGAAGAGTAGTAAGACCCAAAATAACTTTTCATCGGCGCTTGTTTCGGGCAATAAAGATAAATGATAATCACTTGTTGATTATTAATGAAAATCACCCGCAGGGTCCTGCGGACAACCATTTAACTAATACTTTGTTATGTTCAGGGAAAATGAAACCTTTGCAGCCGTTCCGGTCAGACAAAATTTAATTAAACCAGTTGGGAGACCCGTCCCGAGGCTTCGGGATCCTGGCTTTAAACTCCTCACTCTCTCATGGTTCAGGCATATAATTTTCTGGCTTCCTGGCAACTCTTCCCGGAGAAAGGAACCTATGAACAGGGTGAAAGACCTAAGAGCGGGATCTATAAGGTAGAATCCGCAACAGGTAAGAAAGAATTGACCATCTACCAGAACCGCGTATCGCTCGAGAACCAGGCCTTTGCTTCCAGTTATACGATCAATGCCGATGGGGAGCTGAATGATCTTGATGACCCTGCACTGGCCGATAAAGTACAGGTTGTTTTCCCGGACAGTATCAGTTTTGAGATCCATTTTTATAAAAAAGGGGAAGCCATATTGCATATCATCCACGAGATAATGCCCAATGGCTATTTAAAGATCACGCTACAGGGTGTAAAAGACGACGGAGCAGCTTATACCAATACCGAGATCTATCACAAGCAACTGAGTGTGCTCCCCTACTCTGCTTCTGTTGCCGGCGCTGTGATCAAAGCCACCGAAGAAGGGGTGATCAAACACAAGGCACTTACGGCTATGGAAGAGCAGACCAATATGCAACTGGAGCAGATCCGGAAACAGATCGAATTGTTGGCCTTGCAGGCACACGAGATACAAAAAAGGAAAGAGCTTTCCCTGATGATCTACGGAGCCAAGCTTACTTTCAAACCAAATATCGGCCAGACCTACTGCCTCTACGAAAAGCACGATGGCAGCTTCATGCTATCATTGGTATCTCCTAAAGAATGGGGTAAAAACGGGCCATTTAAGAAATTCGTAGCCGCCGTTCAACTGCTGGCCGATCATACCTGGAAGGAATTATATTAATAACTAAGTCTTCTCTTTCAACTCATTAGGCTGCTTGCAGGTTTTACTGCAAAAAATATAATTTACAACGAACATACTAGGTAAATACCCTTAACG
>JANOHQ010000057.1:0-11731 GCA_031406595.1 Chitinophagaceae bacterium | reverse complement strand
GCAGCAGCAACAGTATTGATACGGTTATCGTTCTCATTTACGGGACATTTTTTTTCTAAGGCTTCGACGCGTTTCAGTAGTTCTTCAATCAGCTTTTGTTGTTCATTGTCTTTTTTGTTCAACAGGTCGATCTGTTGTTGTTGTTGCTGTATGGCTTTTACGGCAATAATTCCAAACTGGTTGTAAGCAACACCGAGATAGCCATCCTCTCTTTGAGTTACAAATTCAGGGAATATTTTATGCACTTCCTGGGCAATAAAACCGTAACTATAATCTTTGGTCTCACGTTGATTCTTGTAAAAGAACTTTTTGGGCTCCAGTTGCATCAGCTTATCCAATATATCATTGCCGAGGGGCGTGATGTCTTTCTTATATCGCTCATCGCTTCCTTGAGAAATATTTCCATTCCAGGTAAATGCTACCCAGATGCCGTTGTCGTCATTGAGCTGAAAAATTAAATTGTCCGCAGTGGTCACAGATTGTCGCCAGTAACTGCCATTGGCCGGGAGCTGTATGCGAAGGCCATTGTTTTGATATTCGCTGCCTGCGCGCTGGATAATATGCAGGTCTGACTGGGGTTCGGCATTGTTAATACCAACTCTTGTCCGGGTGGTTGAGGTGTTTCCACCAAGGGTCAGACAATTGCTGCAGGAGACAGTAGCTCCCGATCCGATCGCGGTCGCATTATTTAAGCCTGCCTCGGTAAAATCCGCAGCATTCCCGATCGCAGTATTATCATAGCCGAAAATATTAAATTTTCCTGCTTCTGTGCCCAGGAAAGTATTATTACTTCCATTCGAGAAAAAACCGGCATTCGTTCCCAAAAATGTATTGCGTGCTGCGCTGACATTGCTACGCCCCGCACTGGTACCGATAAATGTGTTCAGCTGGCCGGTGCTGTTATTGAAACCGCTAAAGCTGCCCACTGCCACCAGGAAATTGGCGTTATTATTAAACCCCGATTGAAAGCCGATCGTTGTGCTTTCAATCCCGGTGGTATTAGTGAAAGAAGATTTAAATCCGAGTGAAGTATTGCTGCTGCCAGTTGCATTGCTCCTACCACTTTCTGCCCCCACAAAAGTATTATTGCTTCCATTGGAACTGAAACCTGTGTTGATCCCCAGGAAAGTATTGTTACTTCCTGTAGAATTGGTACGCCCGGAACTGGTACCGATAAAAGTATTAAGGGAACCGATTGTATTACCAAAGCCACTGTAACTACCCACGGCTACCAGGAAACTCCCGGTATTATTATAGCCGGCTCTATAGCCCATGGTGGTATTTTCAAAGCCGCTAACATTCATCCTGGAAGCCGAATACCCAGTGGCTACATTGGAATTGCCGGTTTTGTTTAGCTCAAGGGCGCCCAAACCGGTTCCGGTATTAAATGAGCCGGTTGTATTACTATAAAGACTTTGTCCCCCTGTCGCGGTATTATCTATCCCGCTTGTGTTCAATTGTAAAGTAAATATGCCTGTGGCTGTGTTGAAAGAGCCGGTCGTATTACTATACATTGTTTTATAACCGATTGCGACGTTACCAGATCCACTGGTATTACTGAAAAGAGCATTGGTACCCAAAGACGTGTTGGTTTGGGCGATGCAATTTGTAAAGGCCGCAAGGATCAATACGAACAGTATTAATAGCCTGCTGGGTTGATTATTGTTCATAAATGACAAAGATTTTCTCTCGTTTTGGAAGAATCGCCGATGAGTTAGTGCTTAACGATGTACACTGTCATGGTCATCGTTTGATATGACCAATTTGGGCAGCTTTCAGCAATTGTGGAACAGGGATTTACTACTCTGCGGTATTGGGAAAGTATCTGGCAGTGATAAAGGGCGTGAATGCCTTATTCCGCGTATTTATACCCCACACCTCTTACCGAATGGAAGTAACGGGGGTTGCGGCTGTCCTCTTCAAAATACTTGCGGAAGTTGAGGATGAAATTATCAATGGTACGTGTAGTGGGATACACATTATAACCCCAGACCGATTGCAATATCTTCTCGCGGGGAACGACTTCATTTTTATTTTCGATCAGCAGCTTGAGCAACATGGTCTCTTTCTTACTCAGCTGGATCTTTTCGCCGCCGCTTTTAGTGGCTTCCTGCGCTTTAAAATCAACAGTGTTCTGGCCAAAGGTATAGGTATCGCCGACGGTTGATTTGTCCTGGAGTTTTTTATTCTTATTGATCAGCTTGTGTACCCTTAATAAAAGTTCTTCCAGGTTAAAGGGCTTGGTAAGATAATCGTCGGCCCCTTTTTTTAAACCGAGTACCCGGTCGGCACTGCTGTTCTTTGCACTTAATATTAAGATCGGCACTTCATTATTACTGATCCGTACGGTTTCGGTAACCGTGATGCCATCCATCTCGGGAAGCATTACATCCAGGATGATCAGGTCAAAATATTCTGCCTGCACCGCTTTTAATGCAGCGGCTCCGTCCAGCGCTGAGGTAACATCATAGCCCTCCAGTTCCAGGTTAAGTTTCAGGGCTTCGTGAAGATTCTCTTCATCTTCCACCAGCAGGATGGATGTTTTTCTCTCTGTACTCATTGATTAAAGTTTTCAGTGATCAGGCGGAGATGCCCGAAATAACCGGGACAAGCGTCAAATCCTGAAAAGGATGACAAAATTACTCCCTGTAGGCTCATTGTTTGTCACCGAAATGTCGGCATTATGATCCCGGGTGATCTTCCGGCAAAGGTAAAGTCCCAGCCCGGTACCCTGTGTTTTACGGGTGGCTTCATTGCCGATCCGGTAAAACTTGGAAAAAACCTTTTTCTTTTCTTCATCGGCTATGCCGGGTCCTTCATCTTTGATCTGCAATTCGATACCCGACCGGTACTTTTTGAGTACGGCGGTTATGGGCGTTTCTTTGGGAGAATACTTGATCGCATTTTCCAGCAGGTTATTGATCAGCATCTGCAAAAGCAATGCATCTCCTTTTACATCGGCATCCGGCTCGATCTCTTCGTTGAAGATCCTGTCGGGGAAGCGGTCCCGGAAACCCTGCAAGCAATCCTTCAAAAGATTGGAAAGAGCCAGCTCTTCTTTGGCAGACTGGTAACCACCGGCCTCCAGTTGGGAAGAGATCAGGATATTATTGGTTAAAAAATTCAGGCGGCCTGTTTCATCCAGCGTGGTACGTATCAATTTTTTTTGCTTCTCCGGATCCAGGTTGTATTTCTGCATGGTTTCAAGGTTCAAGCGGGCAACAGAGATAGGTGTCTTGAGTTCATGCGTAACCGCCATCATAAAATTTTGTTGTTGTTGCTGCAGGGTGAATTGCCTCCTTACAGAACGGTAAACAAAGACGGCACCGATCAGGATCAGTATCAGGAACGTGATCCCTTCGGCAAGGTATTTACCGGTGTTTCTTTTTGTTTCGGTATCGATGACATCCAATTTATCGGCTAACTGCTGTGTTGATAAAGAGTCTTTATGAATGGATTTGTATTGGAGCTGGGCGATCCTTGCGTTCTGCTGTTCCAATGAAATGAACCACCAGGCCAATGCGGCAATAATATAGAACAGCAGCATCCAGTAAATGAAAGTAGTTCGACGGAGTCTTTTTTTTGTTGAATCGGTCATATCGGGACAAGAAGTCTATTAGTAACAGGGCCCGGTAGCTGGTTATGGCTTCTTCTCAACCCGGATTCCCACATTCAACACATTATCGAGCGGATCTTCCCGCATAATTTGTTCAAGGGTAAAATGGTATTCACCGGGTCGTAGCATTTCCTCTCCACCCAGTTTGATACGGTGTTCATAGATATCATCCATGCCGCTGGCCAGCCACCCTTTTTCATTGGTAGCCAATTCAAGATCCTGTCTTAATTTTCTTGTTGTATCGCTGCCAGGCAATTGTATATCGAGATTAACATAAATATTGTTGAAACGGTACTTGTCATTATGGCGGATGACAAAATAGAGCTGGTAAGGCGAAGCAGTGTCTTTGATGGTAAAATGGAAGGAAGGCCGGAAGCTGTTCTTCCAGGAATGACCGGGGATGCTTGCCGTTTTTTCGTAAAGGTCAACTGTTGTGCAGGAGAAAGCTGTAAGCCATAAGCCCACAGCCAAAAGCCAGTATATTTTTCGTTGAAATTGCCTCATACTGCAAAAATAGTTGAAAAGCAAAAGCGGGTAGTCATCATGGATACTATAATACATTCAACACCTGTTCCTTTGCTTTCTCCAGTTCGTCCTTCATCATCACTACCGCCTTCTGGATGGTGGAGTCGTAGGCTTTGGAACCAGTGGTATTGATCTCCCGGCCGACCTCCTGGAGTATAAAAGAAAGTTTTTTTCCTTTTGCTTCTTCTTTATCTGCCAGCAGGGATTTGAAATAATCGCAATGATTTTTCAGACGTACCTGCTCTTCCGTGATATCTATCTTCTCAATATAATACACCAGTTCCTGTTCCAGCCGGTTACCATCGTAGTTCTCTTTCCCTACATTCTCTTCCAGCAGCCGGGTGATCCCATCCCGGATCTTTTGTTTACGGAGAGGCTCCAGTTTGATCACTTCAGCCTGTTGCTCTTCAATATTGGTGATCCGGAGCAGAAGGTCCTTTTCCATCATCGCTCCCTCGTTTAGCCGGTGAGTATTCAGGTTTCCGATGGCGCCCTGCAGGACCTGCTGAAAATCATTCCATTCCGTGTCGGAAATGGTATCGCTGCTGGGAGTGATCACTTCGGGTAGTTTTACCAGGGTGCTCAGGATATGAGAAGGGTCCAGGTTCAGGGCCAGGGACAATTCCGCCAGTGGTTTATAATAGGCTTTGGCAAGATCGGTATTGATGGTAACCGGTTTGGCATTGCCGGTATCTTTCAGGCTGATCATACAGTCGACACTGCCTCTTAACAGGTTCTCGGATAAAATACGGCGGATGTCAAATTCAAATGGTTTTAAAATCGCCGGGAGTTTTAACTGCAGTTCAAATTGTTTCCCATTGAGTGATTTGATATCTATAAGAAACGTTTTATCACCTACATTTTTTTCGGCTCTTCCAAAACCGGTCATTGATTTGAGCATGTATTTTTTTTAAGTAGCGTAAAGGTATCCTAATTATTCAACTTGGCTTTATCCGCCGGTCTCCGTCTGATAAAGCCAATAATTATGTCTTCGTGTAATTTAATTTTTTGTCAGACGGAGACCATCAGACAAAAAAACCCCCCTGGAGTACCAGAGGGATTACTATATGGATGGGTTAGTAAGTACAGGGAAATAAATTTCCCTACACAATATTAGAAATAAATTTCTTTAACCAAAAAATATTTCTAAACTATTTTATTAACATTTTGAACATAGCTGTGGATAAACGGGGCTATCAAAGCAATGATGGGAACGGATGAACAGTGCCTTTAAAATAAATACATAGGTTTATTTTATCAGCTGCGGGATTTTATCATACTGACAGAACCCTTTGCAGGCATATATTTCATTGATACTCATTTTGCGTTCAATATTTTTTCATCCTTGAATCAGAGAAGGATCTTCATGAGATCATCGATGAGATTACAGGGAGAAATAGTGACGATACACGGCAAAAAATATTTTTTGAGAATCATCAGTAAAAACGGCTTATTGTCATAAAATCAGTTGTTTTGGGCGATACACGCCATCCAAAGGGTATTACCTTTGGTAAAAATAATTACCATGCGTTTTGAAAAACCAGTACCGGTAACAACGATCGCACAACTGATCGGGGCGGAAATTACCGGGGAAAGCAATGGAATGGCAACCGGTATCAACGAGATACATAAAGTCGAAAAAGGCGACCTGGTATTTGTAGATCATCCAAAATATTATGAAAAGTGTATCAACTCGGCAGCGAGTTTTATCATTATCAATAAAAAAACGGATATTCCTGAAGGCAAAGCATTGCTGATCGTTGACGATCCGTTCGAAGCGTATTTGAAGATCGTAAATTTTTACCGGCCTTTCAGTCCTTCCATGAAAATGATCAGTGACAGTTCCTCCATCGGCGAAGGAACCGTCATCATGCCGGGTGCGTATATTGGTAATTATGTAACGATCGGGAAGCATTGCATCATCCATCCGCATGTGACCATCCTGGACCATTGTGTTATTGGGGATGATGTCGTTCTCCAGGCCGGAACCGTGATCGGAAGCGATGCCTTTTATTATAATAAGAAGACTAACCGGGATATCCATTATAAAAAGATGACCAGCAGCGGCCGGGTACTGATCGGGAATGGGGTGGAGATAGGGGCCAACTGCACGATCGACCGGGGAGTAAGCCATGATACCGTGATCGGGGCGGGTACCAAGATGGATAACCTCGTTCATATCGGCCATGATACCGTGGTGGGAAAGAATTGCCTTTTTGCCGGGCAGGTAGGGATTGCCGGCGCCACTACGATCGAAGACAACGTGATCCTCTGGGGGCAGGTAGGCGTCAGTAAAACCCTGACCATCGGTAAAGACGCGATTGTCTATGCGCAAAGCGGCGTCAGGGATTCTATTCCCGGGGCCAAGGTTTATTTTGGTTCACCTGTGGAAGATGCCCGGGAAAAGATGAAGGAATTCGTCTGGATAAAAAGGATACCGCAGTTGTGGGAAAAAATGATGAATCTTGAACAGATGAACAAGAAATAATGAATATCGAAGTATTGGTTCAATGAAACATTGATTCTTCCTCTCTGCTGGAGAGATAACCGAGAAACGAAGGTTGCGAGCGTAGCTCACAGAGGGTGAGGTTGTAGAAGTATTGGGTCAATGAAACACAACTTCATCTGTTCTACATACCTTGTTCCTCTGTTCAATATTCTTTAATCCGGTACATAATCGTACGGCAACAAATCGCCGACATTCTTCCAGGACCAGTAGCCCTGGTTCATCCAATCCCGCTGATCATAATAATAACCGTTCTCTGTGATAGCGATCGCGTTTTTGAGATCGATATATGAAATAGTGTAGGGTGCGTTTTTCGGCAGGTTCATTTGGCGGAGATACTCAGGTTCCGGACTTTTTTTAATGTACGTGATGCTTATTTTCCGGGGGAAAAATATTTCTACATCTACCTGGCCTGTGGGTACCTGCTGAATTATCGTATCGATCGTAAGGCTATCCTTTCTATAAGTTATTAAACTATCTCTTGTATAGGCAATTAAGTTGTAATAACTACTGTCGTACGCATTTATCTTGTTGAATTTTTTATCATCCTTTTCATTGAGGAGGTCAACGATCCAGCCATCTTCGATCAGGGTGCTGTCATAATAACTGCGCATAAAATGTAACTTGGATCCTTGATAGGTTTTGGCCCTGTTTTTTGCCCAAACCCTTTTTAAGCTGTCGTTCCCCTCCATTTCCGTGTAAAGGCAGTAGCCCCGGTAAGAGTTGATGCTGGTATTATAATGCCAGACAAATGAATCCAGTTGGTAACGCAAATTATAACCCAGCGCATTGTTGGAGATCTGCAGGGCATCGGTCGCCCTTACTTTTAACCGGTTACTTTTTTTATAAAAATAGAATTTCAGTACTTCGGGGTTGGTCAGCACACACTGATCGGCATTGGGAGTGGAGCCGATAAAATTCTTAATAAAAAACTCGCCATATTTTTGCAGGCCATCAGTCACTTCGTAGGAATTCTTCAGCACCACTTCACCCATGCTTTTATCTTCCTTGAGCATCAGGATTTCCAGCCGTTTGTCTTCGGTCACCCTTATCGTTTGTGTCTGGTAGCCCGTATAACTGAATATCAGGTCATATCCCCCGGATTTTAAACTGAGTGAAAATTCTCCCTTTTGATCCGTGACAGTACCCAGGGTGGTGTTCTGGCAAAAAACGGAAGCTTTTGACAACGGCTCCCGGCTCGAAGAGTCAAGGATAACGCCTGAAACTATGAATTGCGCATGACCAACCAATGAGAGGCCGCTGAAAAACAGAAGGAAAGCAAAAAAGTATTTTTTCATGTGGATATTTTAGCTTCAGAACTGTCAGAAGGTATTCGCCATAAATTTTTTTCGGGTCAAATATAGTGTCTCGAAAATTTTATGGCTCAGATCATAGAAATAGAAAATGATTGCCGGTTAAAGATAGTATCAAACCAGTTAGGGTTGCACAGCAGTAATGGTGCCAGCATATTTTTCACAGGCATTTTTTATGGTTTCTTCGAGCGGGGTAAAGGAAAACCCCGGGATGTCCCTTCGTATTTTATCATTTTCGAACCAGGTTTTACTCTGGGCCACCCTTGCACTCTCTTTGGTCAGCAATGGTCTTTTACCACTGAAGATCGATTTTATTTTTTCCATCCGCCAGGCCAGCGCCATCAAAAAGGGCGTAGTTGCTTTATGCGGTCGCTTTTTTCCGAATGCATCCGCGATCGTATCCTGCAATTGTTTAAAGGACCAGGTGTCACCATTCACAATATATCGTTGTTCGCTGATCCCGCTTTCCATCAGGGCGATCGTTGCCCTTGCTACATCGTTCACATCCACAAACCCGTTGATCCCGGAAGTATACCATTTAAATTCTTCATATACATTCCTGAAAATGGCGCAGCTGCTGCTATGCCAGTCGCCATAACCCAGGATGGTTCCAGGATTCAGGATCACGGCGTCCAATCCTTCTCCGATACCCCGCCATACCTGCAATTCCGATTTGTATTTGCTGATGGCATAATGCGTATTGATTTTACTCTCTTCCCATTTTTTTTCTTCGTTTACATGACCACCACCGGCTGTTCTTCCCAACGCGGCTACAGAACTGATATGCACAAATCGTTTTACATCTTTCTCCAGCGCCATATTCACCACGTTAGCAGTTCCCTCTACGTTCACTTTATACATTTCCTTCCTGTCCTTCTTCATAAAGGAAACCACAGCAGCGGAATGGATCACCGTGTCCACGCCTTCCATAGCATCCTGTAATGCCACCACATCAAGCACATCAGCTTCCACCCATTCTACCTTATCCAGTATTGCGGCCGGTATCCAGGGAATAGGTTTATTACTTCTCCGGATGGCACGAACGGCCAAACCTTTTTCCACTAAGTGTTGGAGGAGATAGGAGCCAAGAAAGCCGGTTCCACCAGTAACCAGTATCATAGGCGCTGCAGTTTGTGGCACAGGAAAGGAACTGTTTTATTCGTAATCATAATATCCTTTTTTTGTTTTTCTCCCTAAATGACCACTTGTTACTTTTTCTTTTTGGATCGGGGAAGGTTTTAAACGTTCCGGGTTATTCATTTGCTCGTACACCGAACAGCTAACTGCATAATTGATATCGTTGCCGATCAGGTCCATCAGTTTGAAAGGACCCATTTTAAAACCGCTTGATTCCAGTAACCGGTCTGTTTGTTCAAAACTGGTGAGGCCTTCTTCCGCCAGCCTCAATGCTTCAATATAATAGGGCCGGGCCACACGGTTCACAATAAAACCGGGTGAGTCTTTGCAGATTACCGGCACTTTTCCCATTTGTTTGGTCAGTTCCACCACGGCCTCCGTAGTTTGCAGGTTGGTGTATTCCGTATTGATGATCTCTACCAGTTTCATGATCGTAGCGGGATTGAAAAAATGCATGCCAATGACCCGTTGCGGGTTCATGATACCCGCGGCGATCTTTGTAACAGGGAGCGAAGAGGTATTGGTCGCAAAGATCGTTTCGCTGTGGTTCAGTTCTGCCAGCTGGTTGAATAAAGCGATCTTGATCTCCGTTCTTTCTACGATCGCTTCGATGATCACATCAGCCAGGCAGGTTTGAATATCACCGGTGAACTGGATACGCTGGAGTATCTTTTCTTTTTGTTCGCCACTGATCTTTCCTTTTTCCATTAACGAAAAAAGGTTTTTTTCAATATTGGACTTTGCTTTTTCCAGTATAAGCGGGTCGAGATCGTATAACAGTGTATGAAAACCTGCCTGGGCAGCTGCCTGCGCAATACCGCTTCCCATGGTTCCTGCCCCGCAAACGCATATCCTGTTGATGATCATTGGTTCTGCTTTAAAAAAGATAAAGATAAAATATCCTTATCATTGTGATCGCTCAAATAGTACCTTTAAAATAATGCTGTGCACTATGCGATACCGGTTACTGCTGACGATCGGGCTGGCTTTCCCCCTTTTTTGTTTTTCCCAGTCTGATATATGGTGGAATAATAACGTGAACTGGGATGGCCGTACCCACTGGTCAAGGTATATCATGATCGTTCCGAAGTATATGGGCCCGAATGCGCTTTCCGTTCCCCTGATCAATAACGGGAGCATTGACAGCGCCTGTTCGATCGGGGTAACGGCCAATGCCCATATCTCGAATGGCGACAACACCCAAAACCTGATGCTGTACGGAAACTATACCACGAAGAATAATTCGATCTCCATCGATGTACAGTTCGTGCCGTATGAGCAATTCCAGATGTCGCACCAGAAGAAAACAGAGCGAAAGGTTTTTTTTATTGATTATTACAAGACCAAAGTGGTCGGTGATGTGGTTGCCAATACTACTTTCCATATTTTCCCTAAAAAAAGAGACAAGCTGCAACTCGCTGTACGGTTGGGTTTACGGATGCCTGCGGGCGGACTGATCTCAGTGGCCCGCTATGGCGATGTACCTTCTTACTGGCTCGACCTGGGAGCAGGTGTACCGATCCGGAATAGCAACTGGAAATGGATCGGGATGGCGGGATTTTTTGTGTGGCAGACCAATGAGGACAAACACCGGCAGGATGATGCCATACTTTTCGGAACTGGTTTTGAGTGGAATAAACACAATCTCCGTTTACAGGCCTATGGTGCCGGGTATTCAGGCTACCGCAACAATGGCGACCGTCCGACCCTGGTTAGGCTTAACCTGGAGAAAAAACAGAAGAGAAAAGTCTATCTCTTTCGCCTGCAACAGGGTTTGCACGATTTTGCTTACTTCAGCGTAGAAGCGGGGGCACGGTTTATTTTAGGTAAATAACAGCGGTATTTTTTAATTTTCTTATCTTAAACAAAAATTTGATATGGATACCAACCAACCTGTTTCTTCGCAAACAACTTATACAACTACCAGTGCGGTCCCACCCCCGAGGGGAATGTTTGGATCAAAAGTCCCTTCTTCAGTAGCTTTCGCCGTCGGTGTATTGCTTTTCCTGATGCCTTTTGTCGACATTAAATGTAATGGTACATCACTTAAGACTTTTACGGGTGTTCAGCTGGCTACAGGGTATAATGTAGACATTGATCAAAATAAAGGCGGATTATTTGATAATATGCAGGAGAAAGCAGTAGATGCAACTTCCAAAGCTACAGACAAAAAGAAGACCAGCCTTTTTATGCTAGTCGCTCTGATAGCGGGAGGAGCTGGTTTACTGCTGTCGTTCACAAATTCGAAAGCCTTGTTGGGAGTTGCACTTGTTGCGGGCCTTGCTGCTGGCGGTAGTTTGATAGCAGGAATGATGGATATAAAAAAGGAAGCGAAAACGGAGATGCCCAATATCAAAGACAAGACACCAGACAATGATGTGGGGAATACGATAGATAACGTTACCGATAAAGTGAGTGATCTTGCTGATAATGTAAAGATTACTGTTGACTTTACCCCCTGGTTCTACATCGCGGTGATTGCATTCCTTGCGGCTGCATTCTTTGCCTACCGGCGAATGTCAGCCAATAAATAATATTCGTCAACCACACATTTATTCATACTTAAACCAACAACAACATGGACAGAAAAACATTAACGATCGTCCTGGCCATCGCATTGATTGCGAGTTTCTT
>JANOHQ010000034.1:0-4986 GCA_031406595.1 Chitinophagaceae bacterium | reverse complement strand
ATCATTTGATAAAGGATCTGAAAGGTTTTGCAAGACCCGGATTGAACGTGGGTGGTAACGGAAATATTATCAACGCGGTTACACATAGTCATGGGCCCAGCTGGCGGATGATCGTACAAATGAGTACACCTACCGAAGCTTATGGCGTTTATCCCGGCGGGCAAAGCGGTAACCCGGGGAGTAAATTTTATGATGATTATATTGATAATTGGGTGGCGGGCAAATACAATAAGCTCTGGTTTATGCGGGAAGGAGATAGAAAGGATAAGAATATTAAATGGACGATGAAGTTTAGTAAAGGATAGGCTGCGGGCCGCGGGCCTTGAGCTTTGGGCTAATCGTCCCCGGCCCCAAGCCCGAAGCCAAGAAATAAACAATCTTAAATTACAAATAATGAAGTTCTTCGCTACAATCCTATTAACTGCATTACTAGCTTTTATCAGCGGGTTGTTTCTTCCCTGGTGGTGTATGGCCGTCACATCTTTATTAGTGGCTGTACTAATTCACCAGCAGGCAGGCAAGGCTTTTCTGGCCGGGTTATTGGGTGTATTCATCTTGTGGGCCGGGCTGGCATGGTGGATCGATATGAAGAACAACGGGGTATTATCCGTTAAGATCGCCAAAGTGCTTCCGTTGGGGGGCAGTGCAATTGCCGTGATACTGGTAACGGGACTGATCGGCGGCCTGGTAGCGGGAATGGCGGCCATGAGTGGCAGTTTTCTCCGTTCTTCACCCAAATGATGTTAAATGTTTACAAACAACGCACTGCCACCGTACCAAAAACCATTTGCAGAACTTAAATTGTTCTGCCACCGGATATGAGACTAATCATTTTCATCCTCGCTCTTACCAGTTTTTCAGGCATTTGCTATTCGCAAAAAGTAAAGGGTATTGTAACAGATGCCCAGGGAAAAATTGTGCCGCATGCTTCTGTTTACATTAAAGAGAATAATAAAGGAACCAACGCCAACAGTGAAGGAAAGTATTCCCTGAAATTGGCGCCGGGACAGTATACCCTGGTATGCCAGCATGTAGGCTATAAAAAAGACGAAAGAAAGATCAATATAACCCAGGACGATCTTGATCTGAATTTTATCCTTTCCTTGCAGGAAATGACACTGGGCGAGGTGATCGTAAAGAGCGGAGAAGATGCTGCCTACCAGATCATCCGCAATACAATCAAAAAAAGAACCTTTCACGAAAGCCAGCTCGATAAATTCGAATGCGAAGTGTATACAAAGGGGCAACTGCGGTTGCGGGATTACCCTAAAAAAGTATTTGGTCAAAAAGTTGATTTTGAAGATGGCGATACGAGCAGGAAAAAAATACTCTTTCTCTCCGAAACGATCTCGAAATATGCCGTCGACAAACCCAACAAGACAAAAGTGGAAGTGATCTCTTCCAAAGTAAGCGGGCAGACCAATGGATTCGGGCTGGCCGCCCCGGGCTTTATGTCATTTTATAGCAACAATGTATTTATCGGTGAAAACCTGAACCCGCGGGGCTTTATTTCCCCTATTGCTGACAATGCATTGAACTATTACCGTTACAAACTCGAAGGCTCTTATTTTGAAGACGGACGGGAGATATCGCATATTAAGGTAACACCGAAGAGGACCTACGAACCTCTTTTCAGCGGCTATATTGATATCGTAGCGGATGATTGGCGCATACATTCTCTGCAGTTGCTCCTCACGAAGTCTTCACAGATGGAGCGGCTGGATACCCTGCGTATCGAACAAACTTACCGGCCGGCCGGCACCGATGCCTGGTATGTTTCCAGCCAGGTGATTTATCCGGCTGTTAAGGCGCTGGGTTTTGATATCTATGGTCATTTTGTAAATATCTATTCTGATTTTAAAACTGTAACCGGTTTTGATAAGAATCATTTCTCCAAAACCATCATTAAGTATACAGATAGCTCTAATAAAAAAACCGACGAATATTGGGAGCATGCAAGGCCACTGGCACTGCTGGACGATGAAAAGACCGACTATCGCCGCAAGGATAGTCTTGAATTGCTGCGCAAGGATCCGGCTTATACCGATTCCCTCGATAGGATCAGGAACAAGGTGAAAGTGATGAATGTGCTTCTTCTTGGGCAAAATTTCCAGTCGACACGAAAAAGAACCAATCTCCAGCTACCATCGCTCCTGGAACTGATCAGTTTTAATCCGGCTGAAGGCTGGGTGGCTTATCCTTCTTTTTCCTGGACCAAAAGACTCGATACGAATACGGTGAGCCGCCGTAGTATTACCATTGCACCGGCTTTGCGGTTTGGCTTTGCCAATAAGCACTTCAACCCCCACCTGACCACCAGTTATACGTATGGTAAGAAATATAGTTCCACCATCATGGTCTCTGGTGGAAAGCGGGTATTCCAGTTTAATAATAACAGCCCGATCGGGTGGCGGGGCAATTCCATCTCCAGTTTGTGGAATGAAGAGAACCGGATAAAAAGTTATGAAGCCATTTATTTCAGGGGGAGCTACCGGAAAACCATACCAGGCGGTGTTTCGTTAATAACTGCCTTTCAATACCAGGACCGTATGCCGCTGGATAACAGGACGGATTACACATGGAGAGATAAACCCGACCAGGAGTATACGCCTAATTACCCTGTAGAGATCATATCTGAAAATATAAGACGTCACCAGGTGTTTATGGTGATGGCGGGATTCACCTGGCAACCGGGAGCACGCAATATCGAATTGCCGGGACGAACGATTAATATCGGTTCCAAACATCCTGTGATATCGGTAGAGTACCTGCAGGCTTTCGAAAATATATTCGGCAGTGATGAACGTTTCAGCAAATGGAAACTGGGTATCCGGGACGAAATCAATTTTAAACTGAAAGGCAAATTGCGTTACCGCCTTGGTTTCGGCGGATTCATCGATACCGGCAGCAATGTGCAGGTGCCCGACCTCAATCATTTTAACGGTAACATTTCGACATTCGCAACCGAATACCTTAATAGCTTCCAGTTATTGCCAATCTACCAGTACAGTAATATTTCACGTTTCTATGCATTGGCGCATATCGAACATAATTTCAACGGATTCTTAACCAACAAGATCCCGGGAATAAAAAAACTCAACCTTTACCTGGTGACAGGAGCCAATGGATTTTATATCAATAAAGACAAATATTACTACGAGTTATTTGTGGGCTTCGATAATATCTTCAAGCAGATCCGTGTCGATTTTGTACAGTCATTCCAGAATGGAAAAGCCTGGCAAAGTGGTTTCCGTATCGGCTTGGGAAGGATCGGGGGGAGGAGAGGGGATGATTGGCCTTAAAAAATGAGAAATAAGGTCCCGATCGCTATCGGGAAAGAAATAAGGAAGGTTGCTTCAGCTTTGCCCCGCAATGAGAAAGTGGCGATTCATTACTTCATCGTTTCATTGTCTCAATACTTCTGCACTGATACCACAATTTATTAACTCCCGGAAAGCTGTCACAGCAGTTTTTATCCCAATATAACCTGTGCAATGTGGACATAACAAACACACTGCAAAAAAAGGGATGTGAAACACAAGGGGTTATGTAAAACATTCCTGGTCCGGATTTATTTTTGTAACCTTTCCGTTTCTCAGGTACTCTACAGTACTGTGTACATAAAATAAATTTTACCATCTAAATTATTAAAGGCCTGCGGACAGGAAAAAGGAAAACGATAAATTTGCAACATGGAAAATGTGAAGATTTACGAGCGGTATTCCGACATAGAAGTAATTAAGAAAATTCAGGATGGAGAATTTGCATTATTTGAAATCCTGATCCGGAGAAATAACCCCTTTTTATACAAAACAGGGAGGTCTTATAACTACAACCATGAAGATACACAGGACCTGATGCAAGATACTTTTATTGATGCCTATACTAATTTATTTAAATTTGAAAACCGTTCTTCTTTCAAAACCTGGATCATCAGGATAATGCTCAATAATTGTTTTCGGAAACAACAAAGATTTGGGTTTAAAAATGAACTTACAAACGAAATTAGTGATAAATCTATACCGATGTTTACAAACCCGGAATACATTGATACAGGCAAAACAGTTGTGAACAGGGAGCTGCGTTTTGTTATTGAAAATGCGCTGAAGCAACTGCCAATAGATTACAGGATGGTTTTTTCCTTAAGGGAAATTAATGGTCTCAGCGTATTAGAAACAGCAGAAGTATTAAGTATAAGTGAATCAAATGTAAAAGTTCGCCTTAACCGGGCTAAAACAATGCTGAGAAAAGAAATGGAAAGATCATATACCGCAGAAGATATTTTTGAGTTTAACCTGGTCTACTGTGATGCAATGGTAAACAGGGTAACCAGGAGTCTACAGTTTTTAAATAGCGGGTTACCAACCTGTAACTGATAATTATAATCCCCGGATCCCTGCTCTCCCCTGGTAGCTATGATTCATCATTGAAAGCTTTAGAACTTAATTCCCACACCGCTTTTCACATTTACTCGTCTCTGGTTGTAACCTTTTACATGTCGGGTTACTCTATCAGGAAGGCAAGGGCAATCGCAGAAGACCCGGTCCTATTAATTGGGTCTGTAAGCCATTGCTTCTCAAATTAGAAGACGGATTAAATGTTAATTTATAACATAAAGATTTTTTTTATGAAATACAAGAAGCATGTGCTTGTGATGCTGTCAATTGTAGCCATAGTAACTGTGCTGGCCTTTCAGTGCAGTAAGGAGAAAACAAGCGATCCCGCATTGATCAGCGAGGGGAAGCAGGTATTTCGTTATGACACATTTGGCGATGAAGAGTTTTGGAGTGGTCTGTTGCACATAGATAAAGCTATAGCTGGGGCTGCTAACGGGGGCTTTGGCCCCGGGGTTAGTCCTGTTACTGCATTAGCTGTCGGATTAAAGGTAGACTCCGAAGCCCTGCCACCCGATGTTGTTGCAGGGATAAGCTCCGGTGCGGTGGACCTGAATAATCCCGCTACTACGCTTGCATTACTTAAACTAAA
>JANOHQ010000453.1:0-4032 GCA_031406595.1 Chitinophagaceae bacterium | reverse complement strand
CAGAAAGGTTGGGAAAGAAAAGAATTATCGCGGAGACAGGAGCCTGTCAGCATGGAGTGGCCACCGCATCGGTTTGTGCGCTGAAAGGAGTGGAGTGTATTGTATACATGGGAGAAAAGGATATAGAAAGGCAGGCGCCCAATGTGGCCAGGATGAAAATGCTGGGAGCAACAGTCATTCCCGCGACAAGCGGAAGCAAGACCTTAAAAGACGCGACGAATGAAGCGATCCGCGACTGGATCAATCATCCCGACGATACACATTATATCATTGGCTCTGTGGTGGGACCGCATCCTTATCCCGATATGGTGGCGAGGTTTCAATCGGTGATCAGTGAAGAAATCAAAACGCAGTTGGCGGAGAAGTTTGTTAACCGTCAGGCCGCTTCCAGCGTCCCGACGCATATTATCGCCTGTGTAGGCGGAGGCAGTAACGCCGCGGGGGCATTCTATCATTTTTTAGATGAACCTTCGGTACAACTCATTGCCGTGGAGGCAGCAGGTCATGGTATCAATAGCGGAATGAGCGCTGCAACAACACAGTTAGGCACACCGGGCATTCTGCATGGGAGTAAAAGCTTATTGATGCAGACAGAGGATGGACAGGTAGTGGAGCCGCATAGTATTTCGGCGGGGTTAGATTATCCGGGTATCGGTCCATTGCATGCGTATTTGTATAAAAGTGGTCGTGCGAGATTTTTAAGTGCGACAGATGAAGATGCATTAAAAGCCGCATTTGAACTGGCAAAACTCGAGGGCATCATCCCGGCGCTGGAATCGGCACATGCATTGGCGGCATTGAAACAAATAGAATTTAAAAAAGAAGATGTTGCGGTGATCTGTTTGAGTGGGAGAGGGGATAAGGACCTGGCGACCTATATGAATTATATGAAAATATAACCGCAGAGATGCAGAGGCGCTGAGAAATTTCAGTATGCAAGGATTCCTGTGTCTCCCAGTCTCTGCGGTTAAAATTATCTATGACCAGAATAAAAAAAGTATTCGAAACAAAAGGAAAGAATATCCTGAACGTCTACTGCACGGCAGGCTATCCTCAATTGAATTCAACGATTGAAGTGATGAGCGCCTTACAGCAACATGGCGCCGATATCATCGAACTCGGCATGCCTTACAGCGATCCTTTAGCCGACGGCCCGGTTATTCAACAAAGCAGCGCTGTGGCACTCGCCAATGGAATGACGATCAAAAAACTATTTGAGCAATTAAAAAATCTTCGAAAAGATATTTCAATTCCTGTCATTCTGATGGGCTATATGAATCCCGTACTCCAATACGGGTTTGAAAAATTCTGTGCCGATGCTGCCGCAGTGGGTATCGATGGCCTGATCCTGCCCGATCTGCCGGAATATGAATTTGAAACAGAGTATGGTGCCATCATTAAAAAATACGGGCTCGATTTTATTTTCCTGGTTACCCCTGAAACAACTGTGGAAAGAATACAAAAACTCGATCGCCTGAGCTCTGGTTTCCTCTATGCTGTTTCCTCTTCATCCACAACCGGTAGCGATAAACAGGGCGGAAATATGAGGGAATACCTGCAAAAATTAAAGGGGCTGGGGCTTCAAAACCCGATATTGGTTGGTTTTGGTATCCGGGACAAGGCTAGTTTTGATACCGTTTGTCAGCTGGCGGACGGTGCCATCATCGGCAGCGCCTATATTAAAGCGTTGGAAGCCAGCACGGATGTTAATGCCACCACAAAATCATTTCTCTCGTCCATATTAGGCTAAACGGGTTTTGTGATCCGCCGGGATTGTATAAATTTGTATATTGATCCGGTTACCCGTATCGTATATGAAAAATAATATTGGTTAAGTATGATTATGAAAAGATTGCTCCTCGTTTTGGCAATGGCTCCTGTTGCTGTTATCGCCCAGTCAGGTTCCAAAACCACCGCCAAAGTTCCCGCCAAAACAACCACCCGGGCGGGTACACCTAAAATCATAGCAAAAGGATTTACGATCGAGGGAAAACTTGAGGGGTACCCGGAAGGGACAGAGATCCTCCTGTATAAGAACGGTGAGAATACCGAAATGGGGAAGACCAAACTGGCCAATGGGAAATTTATCCTCAAAGGCACGGTTGAAGAGCCCGTATTGTGTTTCCTGATCGTTGGGTCAGAGAAGCCTGCTGAGATCTACGTGGAGAATTCTATCATTTCTTTCAAAAGTAAAAAAGCACAGCCTCTGGTATTTGAAGTCGAAGGATCTTCCTCTCACAAAGACTTCGATGGTTTTGTAAAGACCTTTATGCCGCTGGCCAGGCAACTGAGTACGCTGGCGACCTCTGTCAATAATACTGTGCCCGGTGCGGAAAGGGAAAAACTAATGGTGAGCTATAATAGTGCCCAGGCAAACCTGCAGGAAGCCATTGACAAGTTTGTAAAAGACAAATCCAAATCGCTTGTTACACCTTTTGTATTGAATGTGACCTATTCCTTCAATGAAGATATCATGATGCTGGAGAAACGATTCTTGTCACTGGATGAGAAAGTGAGAAACACCGCAACTGGTATTCAATTACGGGAATTCATTACTGAAGGGAAAGTGGGTGCTGTGGGAACCGAAGCATTGGATTTTTCCCAGGCAGACACCACAGGAACACCCATTGCGCTTTCTTCCTTCCGGGGTAAATATGTATTGGTTGATTTCTGGGCAAGCTGGTGCGGACCCTGCCGGGCGGAAAATCCCAATGTAGTGGACAATTTTAAAAAATTCGGCAATAAGAATTTTACTGTATTGGGTGTGTCACTCGACCGCCCCGGTCAGAAGACCAAATGGATCGATGCGATCAAGGAAGACAACCTTACCTGGACACATGTAAGTGATCTGCAATTCTGGAATAATTCGGCAGCTGTCCTGTACAATGTGAAAGGGATCCCGCAGAATATCCTGGTGGATCCCAGCGGTAAGATCGTTGCGAAGAACCTCCGCGGCCCCGCCCTGGAAGCAAAACTTTGCGAATTACTGGGTTGCGAGACAAAGGGATTCTGATCTTATTCCGGAACACCCATCAGTTTGCTGAGGTCTTTCCAGTTTTTTTTCCGCTGGTCTTCGTAAGCTTTGATATTCTTCTGGCTTTTATTTCTGGCCATGTCCAGTAATAATTCCGCCTGTACTTTCAATCCCCGGATGATCGCAACAGTGGAACTGATATAATCCTTATCAGCTTTCTCTTTGAAGGCATTCTCTTTGATGATCTTCTCCAGCATCCCGGTCATATTATCAGCCAGTTTCTTTTGTGCAGTTGCCAGGTCGATTACAGTATTCGCATCGTAGGCATCATGATCAAAGCCGTCGGCGATACTCCCGATCAGTCCATAGGTATTATAGAGGAAGCCGGCAGAGAGACTGCCCATCACGCCCAGCATTTTAGCTTCCCTTTCTTCGCAGGTCTGCGAAAAACTATGAAGGAAAAGGCTAAGAATGAATACGGAAAGAACGATCTTTTTCATGCGGGCTGTTTTGCATGCAAGTTAAATTGAATTTTGACTGGCTGCCTATGAAAATTGTTTTTTGTATGGCTTTAAAAAACTTGAACCACATAGACAAAGTAGACACATAGCCAAACGCATAGAAGAACTATGTGAACCCCTATGTGTCTATCCTCCGCCGCCTGCCCTGAGGGACCGAAGGGTGGTTCAACTTATCTATTGAATATTAATTTACATCCTTCCCTTCTTTCAGTTTATCGATCATAACTTGCACACCCGCCTTTTGCTGCGTGGGAGAAAGCGGTAAAGCAAGGTTGGCATACTTCAATGCATTCTTAAAATCACCCAGGGCTGAATAGCCCCGCATCAAACCCATCAACGTAGTGAATTGATTCGGATACTTGTCATGATTGGCTTTAAAAACATCAACAGCCTCCCTGTTCAGTTTCAGACCCAGTAACTGCCTGGCATATTGATGCACATCAGTCATCGATCCGAAAGGAAGTGCTTTCTGCATCGTAGCCGCGGCTTCAGCATTCTTGCCGAGTTGCTGCTGCACCTGCGCTTTGGTGCTCCATG
>JANOHQ010000329.1:0-3864 GCA_031406595.1 Chitinophagaceae bacterium | reverse complement strand
CGGAGTTTGTCTCCTCTCCTGTTACAGTAGGTTTCCTGAAACCGGTGATACTCGTGCCTCTCGCCGCTGTCAATCATCTTACGCCACAACAACTGGAAGCTGTTCTGCTGCATGAGCTCTCGCATATCAGGCGACTGGATTATTTCGTGAACCTCGTCATCAATTTCATTCAGACCGTATTATATTTTAACCCTTTTGTAAAAGCGTTTGTGCGGGTCGTGGAAAGAGAAAGAGAAAAAAGTTGCGATGAAATGGTCCTGCAGTTCCAATATGATTCACACGAGTATGCTTCGGCCCTCCTGACCCTTGAAAAAGTAAATCACCAAAGCCGCGCATTGGCGATAGCTGCCGCAGGAAAAAAGAATGACCTGCTCCACCGGGTAGAACTGATCATGGGTATACGCAAAAAGCCGGTGCTTTCCTTTAATAAACTGGGCGGACTCCTCGCGGGATTGCTTTGTATCATCGGTTTAAATGCATTCCTGCTGTTTAGCAAACCCGGGAACGCCACAAGGGCCGTGGAATTCACGCATTTTACTTCGCATTTGGATGGGAGTGAAAAAGCGTCCCCGGCGATAGCGACAGCTGAAATTGCCGAGCTAAACAATTCCCGCATCGTGAATAGTGTCAACCAGCAAGTGGTCAGCGACGCGGCGGCAAAACTGTCTGAATATTTTCATGAGACTGCCAGCCAGAACTATGTGGCTGCCGTTGCTGAATACACCCCGGAATTAAAAAAATACCAGGAAGAACAGGTAGAAAGAACCCTGCAGGCTTCGAAGAAATTATTGGAGACCGTTCAATGGAAAGTGGTGGAGAAAACGATCGCCGATGCCTTTAACCAGAAAGAAAAGGAAGCGCTGAAAGCCACCTATAAAAAAGAGATCGCCAAAGTAGACTGGACCAAATGGGAAAACAAACTCAAACAAGCTTACGATAAGGTCGATTGGGAAAACGTCAATGCCCAGTTGGCTACGGCTGTCAACCAGGTTCGTTTGGACAGCATCCAGAAAGTATATACCAAAGCACTCAGCAACCTCGATGGTATGACCCGGGAGCTTAACAAGAATGAAATGGCGGGTATCCCCGATACCGATATCTCTTTGAGAGAGATCGAAGCCAAGCGCTCAGAAATGCAGAAAGCGCTGAATGATCTGAAGAGAGTAAGGAGTAAGAAGATTGTTCACCTATAGCCTCCTATCCTCTGTCTCCTTTCCTCCTTAAAGAGGAAAGGAGGATTCAAAGCGCCAATGATTCATTGAGTCATTGAATCCGCCCTCAAATTGAGTGAAATTGTCTCGCCCTGTTCACAGCAAACAAAAAAGTCTCCGATTCAGAGACTTTCAATTTATTATCTTCTAATATTATCTTTTATCTCCTCACCAGCATCTTGGGCACTTCTCACTATACTTATTCCCGATAGTAAACCCGACCATGAACTCGTGGGTTCCCCTGCTTACGGTATTTAATGCCGTAGTGGTGATATCGTATGCGTAGCCAACATTCATAGTATTACCTATGTTCAGACCCGCCATCGCCGCATAACCATTTTCATAACGGTAACTTCCCCCGATCCAGAACTGGTCACGGTATTGCATTTTCAAATTAGCTTCCGGCTGGAAATTATTTTCCGAAGAGCCGTTTACATATTTCACCATTATAGACGGAACCATGTTCACATCTTCTCCTACCAGGAAACGGTATCCCGCGGTTAAGAACATATGCGGTATCAATCTTCCCTTGCCGACAAATGTGGCATCGTCGGTAAATGTCAATTTCTGTGGAATGATCTGCTGGGCCGATACTCCTATAAAGTAATTCTTTGAATACAACCATAAACCAAAACCCAGGTCGGGACGGATACGGTTCAACTCACCGCTGATAGCCGCTCCTGTCGCGGGATCCCAGGGATCGCCGGTACCGCTGAAATCCTGCTTTGACTTATCAATGCTGACATTGGTGATACCTGCGGAAAAACCAGCGGAAAGATTCAACGTCGGCGTAAGTCCGAGATGATAAGCATAGGTAGCATTCGCTGTAAAGCGGTTGAAACTCCCCGTCCGGTCATTGATAATGGTCATCCCAATACCATGATGCGGTTCTGCCGCTGTATAATTCTCCCAGTAATATTTTCCTCTCGGGTTCTGCCCCGGTACTTCGAAAGAAGTAGAGGAAGTCCTGTAATCCCCCTTCCCGATCGGTGCCTGGATCGAGAAATAGGTTGTCTTCGGGGCTCCTTTCAGCCCCACCCACTGATCCCGGGTACTGATCCTGATATCGGTATAATTCTCGATACCACTCAGCGCAGGGTTCATGATATAGTTGTTCAATATGTATTGTGTATAGTGAGGTCTTTGTTGGCCCATCACCTGCACACATACTAACAACACAGGGATAAACAAAAATTTTATTTTCATAGCTTAACGTATTACGTCCACATATCCAGACATGATGCCCCGTCCGTTTTTAGGGTTCACGATATAATAATAGGTTCCTACAGGAACTTCTTTTCCATTGATCGTTCCATCCCATGGTGTACCATAACCGGTAGAACGGAATATCATCTGTCCATAGCGGTTAAATATCTCCACGGTTCCACCAGGGTATGTATCCAGGTATTTGATTATCCATTTATCATTAATACCATCTCCATTCGGGCTGAAGATATTCGGGATCTCCGGTCCTTTCAGTACTTTAATAAATACCTGGTCAGATGCGATACAATCACCCTGTCCTGTCACGGTCAATGTATACGTGATATCTTCCACTCCTTTTACGACAGGATTCCTGATCGTATTGCTGCCTATGAAGTACAAATTAGGTGTCCACAGGTAAGTTGGATTCACCGCTGTAATGATCGGTTCCAGCGTATCGCTGCCATCCTGGAGGATAAACAGGTCAGGACCCGCATTTACGACCGGGTATGGGTTTACCGTCACCACTCTTGTGGCTGTTGAGCTGCGGCAACCATGACTGTTGGTGATAAACAAAGTAACAGTAAAGGTGCCTGCTGCCCCATAGGTATAGGTAAATGAAGGAATGGTCCTTGTATCCGTATTACCCAGGTTCCAGCTCCATGCTGTGGTAGTACCATCGGCCGGGTTACTGTTATCGGTGAACGTGAAGCTCTGGCCGATACAAACATCCGGTTTGTTCACGGTGAATGCACCCACAGGTTCAGGATGGATCGTATTCAATATAATGGTCGTATCGTGTATACAACCCGCACCGCTGGTTACCTGCAGGTTCACGTTGAAAGGTCCTGCGGTATTATAGATATGCGACGGACTGGAGCCCGTTGATGAATTCAAAATACCACTTGGGGGATCATCAAAATCCCAGAGATAACTAAATGTAGCCTGTGTTCCGTCTGGTATCGTTGACGAATTGTTGAAGGTCACATTTGCGGAAGGCAGACAGGCACTTACAGGGATCGTGAAATTGGGTCTTGGTATCGGGTTGACAAATACCGGTATGCTTCGGACCGTACTTCTGCAACCATTGCTGGTTGTTACCGATAATGTTACATTATAAGTACCCCAACTTGTAAACAAGTGTGATGGGTTAGCTGAAGCAGATGTATTCAACGGGCCACTGGCAGGATCGCCAAAATTCCAGTTCCATCCGGTGATCGTTCCCACTCCCACTGGTATAGTTGAACTGCTGCTGTTAAAGTCCACCGTTGATTTTTCGCAGGCCAGCGCAGAATAAGTGAATTGGGCTGAAGCGCTGTCCAATACCGTGATCGGTTTTGTCAGGGTATCCACGCAACCAGCTGCCGATGAAGTAAAGGTATACTTGATCAAATAAGTTCCTGGCCCTACTGAAGCAGGGTTGAATATACCACCCGGCGTTACACCCGGT
>JANOHQ010000326.1:0-2355 GCA_031406595.1 Chitinophagaceae bacterium | reverse complement strand
AAGGCCTCCCCAAACCCCTCTGGTCCTTCGCCGGGCTCAGGAGGGCTTAAGAAGACCCCGATACCATTTCATTTTTTATACTTGGAAAGATTAATATACTAAATGACTCTTACTAAACACCCCTTTAGGGGATGGGGGTATGCGTAACATATTTCTCTTCATCCGGCGCTACAGAACATTCTTCGCTTTCCTTATTTTACAGGGAGTGGCGCTTTGGTTTTTATTCAATTATAACCGGTTTCACAGGGCCAAGTTCCTCGGAGTGGCCAATGAAATGACCGGGAGAATCAACACCCAGTATAATAAGGTAGAGGATTATTTTACCCTGCGGGAAGAGAACAAGCGGGTACACAGGCTGAATGATTCCCTGCTGAACCTGCTTCCCCGCAACTTCATGCGACGGGATACCGGTATGCAGGCGATGCAGGATTCCCTGCCTTATGACACAGCCGGCAACTACCGGCGCTATTTTTCCCGGGCAGCAACCGTAGTATATAATACCGTCAATGCCCAGAAGAATTATATCCAGATCAACCGCGGTTCCAACCAGGGGATCAGGGATAATATGGCCGTGGTAAGCTCTGATGGTAATGCGGTCGGCGTGGTGGTGAATGTCAGTGGCAACTTCAGCCAGCTGATGAGCCTGCTGCATATACAGAGTACGGTGAGTGCATCTTTAAAGAAGACGGGCGATTTTGGAACCGTCGAATGGGATGGAAAGGACCCCAGCTATCTCACACTAAAACGGATACCCAAAACTGTTGAAGTAAAAAAAGGGGATACCGTGCTCACCAGCCCGGTGTCTTTTAATTTCCCCCCGGGTTATATGGTCGGTACTGTCGCAGATATCAAGCTGGATAATACTACAGGGATGTACCTCTTAAAGATCAAAACGGCGGCTAATTTTTACAACCTGCAACAGGTGCATGTGATCGAGAATATAGAAAGAACGGAGCAGGTAAAACTCTTTGACGAAACAAAAAAGAAGATCGAACAAGTAAAAAAGACCCCAAAGTGAGTGATTTCCTGAGAAACATATTGCGGCTGACTATTTTTATACTGATCCAGGTATATGTGCTGAACAAGATCCCCCACCTTCACCGGTTCATCACTCCTTATATATATTACCTGTTCCTTCTCTGGCTGCCTTTTTCCATTTCCCGGATGGGCTTGCTGGCTATTGGGCTGCTGACCGGGCTGATATTAGATTATTTTATGATGACACCGGGCCTGCATGCCGCGGCCTGTGTGCTGATCGCCTATGTACGCCCCTTTGTGATCGGGGTACTTACTCCCAAAGACTCGTCGGAATTCAACTACCGCGAACCCTCTCCCAAAGCCATGCAATGGACACCGTATGCGGTGTATGTCTTTATCCTTACACTGCTGCATCACGGCTATATGGTTTTCCTGGAATGGCTGAGCTTTGGCAGCTTCCTCGATTTTTTGATAAAGATCGTGGCCACCACCGGCATCAGTATGTTGCTCATCTTCGCGGCTGAATTATTGTTTCCGCGAAAATTAAAGTTCAGGACAAATACTTCGTAGTTCGGACTTCCGGCTATCGTGCTTTGCTCATGCTATTTCATTATCAAAAAGCTAAAACAAATTTTATTTGCAAATAGATTTGGAAAGCGCCTTTGCTAATTCGTACATTGTAACTGGTATTAAAAATCTTTGATCATCTCCCCTTTCATTCCTGTCTTTACCTAAATGTCTGCGTTCAATCAATCAAGAAGCCGTATTATCCGCCTCATTTTCCTGCTTGCATTTGTTGTCCTGATCGCCCAATTATTTTACCTGCAGGTTGTTTCCGGGGAGTTCAGCCAGATGGCCGATGATAATGCTATTCTCCGGAAGACGGTTTACCCGCCGAGGGGACTGGTGCTGGACCGCAACCGGCAGGCCATATTGAATAATACCCTGACCTATGACCTGATGGTGACGCCCTCACAGGCAAGAGGGATCGATACCGCTTTCTTTTGCCAGCTGATGGAGATTGACAGCGCTGAATTTCACCGCAGGATCGTCAATGCGATCATCAAGAATAAAGCGTTCCGGCCTTCGGTCTTTGAGGCCTCCCTGCCTCCACAGAAATTTGCGAGGATCCAGGAGAATATTTGGCGTTTCCAGAGTGGTTTTTATATCCAGGAACGTCCCATCCGTTCATATCCTTTTAATGCAGCCGCCAATATCGTAGGTTATATCGGGGAAGTAGACTCCAATTATTTGAAAAAGTATGACGGGGCCGGATACCAAAGCGGAGATTATGCAGGGATGACCGGGCTGGAAGCGAGTTATGAAAAAGTGTTGATGGGAGAGCGGGGTATGCAGGTGCTGATCAAGGACCAGATG
>JANOHQ010000255.1:0-5065 GCA_031406595.1 Chitinophagaceae bacterium | reverse complement strand
GAAGCCGAAAACCTTTATCAGAGTAGGCAAAACAATCAAACTTTTTTTTATGAAAAAAATCATTCAAACTGCTGTCAACAAGACATTGGTGTTGTTGATCCTTTTGACCCCGGGTTCGCATTGGTTCATTGCCAACGGCCAGGAACCAGTGGTCTTTGTCAAAGACCTCAACTATACGCCACCCGCTTTCGAGAATATCGTTGTTCACCGCATCCAGTTAAAATTGACCACAGCTACCGGGAGTGGCGCCGGTAACGATGAAAGTCCTTACGCACTACTCAACTATGGCGACAAAAAATTCTACCTATGCAAAGGCATTGATAATTTCGAGCCGGGACATACTGATTCCTATGATATATTGACAACACATGTAAAAACCATCAAGGATATCCAATTCCTCCGGCTTGGTTTAAAAGGTAACGACAGTTGGTGCATCAGGAAGATCCAGCTTTTCATCAACAATAACCTGGTTCCTCTTTTCACCAAAGAATTTACTGGCAATGGATATTGCCTGACCAACCGGGGAGCGGTCACATTTTCCAGCGGTCTTTTAAGAAATTCTCCCGAATGGGGTTATACCACTGCGCACAGGGATCTGTGGAAGATGCCAACTATCATAAACACCCATATGATCAAAAGCCTTGTAGAATGTTCGATCGGTAATCAACTCAGTTATTCCAGCGCCGGCTTTGCCTGGGGCACCAGCAACTGGCCATCTACTCTTTGGGGTGATGCCGTGGAATTGAGCAGGGTCAATGACAGTGTAATACATGTAGACCTAGACTTAGAAAGGACACTCAATGGGCCAAATCCTGAAGTGGATATTGATTTCGACCTCCATTTCAAATGCAGAAATGGCAAGATCGTAGTTACAGTGAATAATCTTAAAAGCTCAAGCAACTGGGTAGGTGGAGCACAGGAATTCTTCAGGGAGGCTACGGCAGATCTTATTGGTTACGCCATTGCCGAATTAGTGCCGGGAGCAGGCGTTATTGCCGCTGGTTTGTTAACAGAATATTTTTCTTTCGGGGTTAATTTTGGCGTAGATAGTCCCGGAGTACAGGCAAGTTGCAGGACGATACGTGTAGCAGCAAACGGCGATGTACTCCTGTATTAGTAGGGTATAAAGTAATTATCCCAGCGAATAATTTGAATGCGGCCCGCCACACAGGGGCCGCATTCAAGCTTTTACAGCCAGGATTATGGAGATTTTTGATCACTTTTTTGCTATACTGCAGAAAAAATAACAAGGGCTATAGCAATCATTTCTTCAACCCATTTACTTTTTCCCTCAATGCATTGAAGAACCGGTTCCGGTCCTTCTCCCCTGTGCGGCTGATTAGGGTCGAGCGACTGAGCAAAGTGTCAAAAGAACCCATCGCCTTGGCAGAAAAACGCGGGTCTTTTGTAAACAGGTAATAGAATACGCTGTAAGTGACCATCGAAAGAGATTGCTGATCGAGTTTTATCACCATGGTGTTATTACCGAGTATCAGTTCGTTGACATAGAACTGGATCGATGCTTTATGCGACACTTCAGCTGCCCCGGGCATGAATTTCACTCCTTTCTCTGCCTGTAATTGCAGATGATCCAGCCACTGGTGAAAAGAATCGACCACTGCCTTAAGATCTTCCGCTGATTGGAAATTACCCGCATCCCGGTAATATGCGATCTGGTTGATGGTGCTGTGAATACTTTCCAGGTTCCACAGTTCAACCGAATTGATTTTGTTATGTTCTTCGAGTACCTGCTGACCGATGGCAAAACAATCACTGTACGGAAATTCTGCGAAAGAAAATGTTTTGTTACTGAGCTGTGGCTGGTTATTAATGGTCTTTGACCAGAAGAAGGTTTTAAAAGCAGCGAGTTCAGGGAAAAGATAAAAATACCAGATCGGTGCATCCTTGCACAGGTAAAATATCTCTTTGGTAGTGAAAGAATTAAAATACCGGAACTGTTCCAGCATCGCCTTCATATACTCTAAAAAGTCACCCGGAGCCTTATTCATCCCCGGTGCTTCAAACAGCACCGATTCATTTTGCAAATGCAGCAACTGATCGAGTGATAAGTGGTAGTGCTCGCAGATCTTTTTTAGCTCGATCAGGTCGATCGGTTTCTCTCCCCTGATCCGGCGGTAAACGCTGTCGGCACTCAGATCCAGCAATTCGCCGAGTTCCTCTACCAGGGAAAGATGGGCCGGCAGTTTTTCTTTCAAAATACTGAACAGCTGTTGTTGTATCTCATTGTTTTTCATCGGAAAGAAAATTACGGAAATTCCGTAAACAGGGTCGGTTTTTTTAAGGATACACGCTAAAAATGATCAATAGTGCGGTAAGATTTTGCAATTGCTGCCACCTTTAAAATTTGCTTAACAGTATAAACCGGCTTATTCCTTTTATTTCTCTTTAACAGGCAATACTCAATTAGCACAGGCTTTTAAAAAAAATAATTTTGATCAAACAAAAATGATGACCATGACGAAAATCAAATACAGATCAGGATCATCTTCCGCATTCTTCCAATCCCTGGACAATGAGATCGGGAAACTGCTTTCTTCGACCGGCCTTCTGGTGAATGCAAAAAGGAAGTTATGGATAAAAATGATCTTTTATTTCCTGCTGCATGCCAGTGCTTATCTTATTTTATTCCTGGTTCCGCATAAAGAAATTACAGGTCTTCTATTCAGCTATGCCTTTGTCGGGCTCTCGGGATTATTACTTGGCTTCAACGTATCGCACGATGCGCTGCACGGCAGTTTTTCAAAGAATAAGCGGGTCAATCAATGGCTTTACCATATTTCCTTCAATATCCAGGGTAATAATGCCTATCTCTGGAAGATTCGTCATAATTCTTCTCACCATATATTTCCGAACGTAGATGGCTGTGACGCCGATATTGACGATAACCCGTTCATCCGTTTGTCACCACAGCATCGCCTTCGCAAATACCAGCGCTACCAGCATATTTATTCTTTTTTTGTGTATTGTTTCTACACCCTGCACTGGTTTGTTTTTAAAGACGCACTCTATCTCTTTAGTAAGAAGGTGGCCAATCTTCAACACAAAAAGCATCCGCCAAAGCAAATTGCCCTGTTCTTTGGCTGGAAACTGCTGTACCTGCTCCTTTTATTGATCTTACCTGTTATTGCAGGCTATCCGCTCAAAGATGTATTACTGTGTTTCTTTATCATGCATGTCGTGAATTCGCTGGCTTTTATACATTTCCTGATAGCCACGCATTTTTGTATGGAAACGAGTTTCCCGGTCCAGGATGAGAACGGCTTTCTTCCTGATGATTATTACACACACCAACTCGCCACTTCTCTTGACTATTTACCTGAAAGTAAATTATGCAATTTATTCATCGGTGGTTTCAATGCACATGCAGCGCACCATTTATATCCCAAACTGCCACATACCATTTACCCGGCCATTTCGGGGATAATTGAACAAAAGGCAAAGGAATTCAACATACCCTATCACAAACTCACATTGAGAGACGCGATCGTTTCGCATTACCGTTACCTGAAAAAAATGGGCGGTTCACAACAACCCGGCAAACTAATTCACTCCAATCAACACCAATATGAGATGTCTCCAAAGAAGAAAAGCAATTCCTGCCCTCATCCTGGCCATTGTTCCGCTTGTTCTCTCTGCCCAAAGTGACTCGTCACGTGTGAGCAGGCAACCCTTACTGGAGTTGCAGGCGAACTTAACTGATCAATCACCAAAACAATCTCATCATATAAATCATCTATCATGTTTATCAGCACTGCAAGTTCACCGATCCGCACCGATCTGAGAGGCAACAAATTTTTCTGGTTGCTCACCGGCCTGCTGGCCAGCTATTGGATATACGGATGGTACAACTGTATTGACCAGAAAGACTGGATCATTGAAAATTTACTGGTGGTAATTTGTTTGCCGGCACTGGTCCTTACAAGAAAATGGCATCGGTTCAGCAACCTGAGCTACTTATGCATATTCCTTTTTGTGATGCTGCATTTGTATGGTGCTTTTTATGCGTATACACAAAATGCGTTTGGATCCTGGCTGCAAAACGAATTTCAGCTTTGGCGCAACCCCTACGACAGAATTGTACATTTTAGTTTCGGCCTTTTCATGGCTTACCCGTTCCGGGAATTACTGATCAACAAATTCCGTGTTGCCGGGCGGGCTTCCTGGTTATTGCCTGTTGAGACCGCATTCTCATTCGGAACCATTTTTGAATTGATCGAATGGGGTGTTTCAATGGTTACAACAAAAGAAACAGGCGAAACCTATGTTGCAACGCAGGGTGATGTCTGGGATGCGCACAAAGATATTGTGCTGGCTGCAGCAGGCGCTGCGTTGTGCATGCTGATCACGTACATTTTCAGTCGCAGAAGGCAGCTGAAATAACCGGGTTTGACACTAACACATACGTTGCTTCATCGCTTCGTACAGGATCATCCCGGTGGCTACAGAAACATTGAGTGATTCGAAATCACCGGTCATCGGGATCTTTATTTTTTCATCGCAGATCTTCAGCAGGGCGGGGTAGATACCCTTGTCTTCACTGCCCAGGACGATCGCACAGGGCTCTTTGAAATCAACTTCAGCAATATTTTTTGCAGCTGTCATTTCGCTGGCGAATACTTTGATACCATTCAGGTGTAACTCGTCTACCGTTTTCATCAGGCTGTTCACCCGGCAAATAGCTATTTTCTCCAGCGCCCCTGCCGAAGTAAGGATCGCATCTTCGTTCAATGCACCTACCCCTTTGTCGGGGATGATGATGGCATGGACCCCGGTACAATAAGCTGTACGGGCAATGCCGCCAATATTCCTGATATCAGTAATGCCATCCAGGATCAGCAGCAAAGGAGCTTCCCCGCTTTCGATTACCAGGGAGATTACATCCTGCAGGTTTTGATACTGGACCTTCGCGATCTGGGCAACGCATCCCCCATGATCGGTGATATTGAAACCATTCAGTTTAGCGACAGGGACGTAATTGACCGGGACACCATTTTGCGAAGCCAGTGCTTTTATCTCGTTGATGTCTTGCCCAAGCGCCCTTGTG
>JANOHQ010000244.1:0-14940 GCA_031406595.1 Chitinophagaceae bacterium | reverse complement strand
GCCGGTAAGGCGGTAAGACGGTAAGTATTCAAATTCAATTACCTTCTTCTTTCCGCCTTACCGTCTTCCCGGCTATTTTCAAGGCGGCACATTACTTAACTTTGCCGCCCATGGGTCAGAAAAAATTGATACGGTTCGAGGAGCTGAAATCCTTCTCCAATGTGCTGCAATTTCCAAAGGATATTACCGGCAACTGGAAAGGTCATTTTAAAAACAATAATCCCATCACCCTGGAACTGGCCTGTGGGAAAGGAGAGTATGCGATAGGGTTGGGGAAACTCTACCCGGAGCGAAATTTTATCGGTATCGATCTGAAAGGCAACCGGATCTGGGTCGGTGCCAAAAAAGCGATGGAACAGGGTCTTGCCAATGTTGCCTTCCTCCGCACACTCATCGACCAGGTAGCGGATTATTTTGCAACCAATGAGGTCCAGGAAATATGGATCACGTTTCCCGATCCGCAACTGCGATCTTCAAAAGCAAAGAAAAGACTGACCCACCCGAAATTTCTGCGCATATACCAGCAATTCCTCGCCCCGGGTGGTTTGATCCATTTGAAAACCGACAGCCCGGATCTTTACCTCTTTACAAAAACCGTGATCGGGTTATACGGGTGCACCCTGCACAAAGATTCCGACAACATCTATAAAGAAGATTCGATCCGGGAAGAACTCACCATCAAAACACACTACGAATCGCTGGATATTGCCGGGAGTAACCGGGTGCATTATTTGTGCTTTTCACTGCCTGCTGATCTTGCCGGTAAAGAAAAGGATGAAGTGCTAAAAACCCCTAAACCCCCTAAGGGGGCTTAGGTACAGACAATATAAATTATACTTTAGTATGCAGGAGCTGATCGAAGGGATAGATTATTACATCAATGAAGATGGTTATGTGGTGCTCACCGAAAAATACCACCTGGACAGAGGCTATTGTTGCGGCAATGGGTGTAAACATTGCCCGTTTGAGTATAGCAATGTGGAAGAACCGCGCCGTTCCGAGCTGCTTTCCCGGCAGGATCAAAAAGGGAAAAAACAAGCCTGAATTATCGCTCCCGCAACAGCCTGAGAATGAGCGGGCAATTTTCCAATTTAATAAACGCAGCCTCTTACCACCTCCTCACTTGCTTTGGCACAAACTATGTATTTCATTATACAAACGCACAGGGATCATGAAATCGATAGTAACGTTTTTATTTATATGTCTTTTATCAATGGCAGCTAACAGTCAGGCCAGGAAATTTAAAGACTTCATTGGCAACTGGGAGATCACAGGAGAGCAAAAAGCCACACTGCAGGTCATTGACAGCGCCACTATTATCCTGACCTGTATGGGTGAAAAAAAAGTTATCAGCAATTACAAAATAGATTTCTCCAAATCGCCTATCTGGTTTGATTTTTCTACAACCGATAGTAGCGGCGTGGTGAACATCAAGAGCCTGGTAGAAATAGTAGGTGACGACATGATCAAATGGCAACTCTTTATTGATGAAGAGCGCCCTGCATATTTTTCTTCCTCTAAAGGGGAATTATTCTATTTAAAAAAATCAAGGGCCACGACCATTCTTGCAAGCAACTGAGCGCAAGTTGTTGGTAGTGGGTCACACTATCCTTCGTCGCGGCGCTAAGCTGCTGAATACGGTTGTGGGACTAAAGGGTGAGGGAACTATGATGCTCGGCCCCACTGCGACTAAAAATTTGCGCCAGCAAATCCTTCGTGTTCCTCCGGCTGGGGATTTTTTTTATCTTCACTGCATGGCAACTACCAAAAAATCTTCTCAAAAAACTATCTCGCCGTCAAACAGGCTAAAGAGTGTAAAGCCCTCTGGAAAAAAAGATGAAAATTTCTTTGATATGGTCTTCGAAGTTGCCAGGCAGATCCCTAAAGGAAGAGTCACTTCCTACGGAGCGATTGCTGCCTGCATTGGTGCCAAATCATCTGCCCGCCTCGTAGGATGGGCCATGAATGGAGCTGGAAGGGTAAGACCCAAAGTGCCGGCGCACCGTGTCGTCAATCGTATCGGGATCTTGTCCGGCAAGCATCATTTTTCCCCACCCGGTATGATGGAAAAATTATTGAAAAAAGAAGGGATCAAGGTAAAGAATGACCAGGTACAGGATCTTAAAAAAGTATTCTGGGACCCCATTACGGAGCTGGGTTTCTGATGCGATAGCTAATCTCCCTTCTGCCTGTTGTATTCGCGGATCAGTTCCTCCATAAGATCGATCTTCATTTTTTTATCCTCGTCGAATCGCTTCAGTAGTTCAGTATTGTCTGCAATAAGGCTGCGAAAAAATTCTCTTCTTTCATCTTTGCCGCCCCGCAGGCCAGCTGCTTTTATTTCTCCCAGCGGAATATTGTTTTTCTCCGCAAACCAGTTAGTAGTGGTTACCCTGCTGCTGCCATAGCCGGAAGAAACAGAATAAACAAACATACGGATAGGGCCATCGGTGATCCGGGTGATAAAAACAGGATTTGAAGGGCCGTGGATCTGTCGCCGGCAAAAGGTCTTCTCCTTTTCGGAATCATAGTACGATTCGATCTCCTTGTTCTCGATCGTTATGCTGGTGGTAGTGGTCTCAAACTCCATTTTGTTAGACCCGACATTTCTTACCACTCCCCGCAGCGTATCGCCATTCCTGAGCAAGACATGGTCATGTTATGCAGCGAGGCCGGATGAAATGGAGAGCAATAAAAGCACAGGGAAGTAATGATAAACAGGCTTTCTCATACCGCTTATTTGGTTCAAAAATAACACAGGTGATCTAAAAAATGTATTAGTTTTTGCCCCGCTCAATAATAAGGGCTGATCATCCAGTACACTACCACACCTGTTACCGCTACATAAAACCAAACAGGCCAGGTGATACGGGCCAGCTTTTTATGTTTTGCGTACTCGCCTGTGAGGCCACGGTAGGCTGAGAAGAGAATAAATGGCAGAATGAGCCCTGCCAATGGAATATGTGTGCCCAGTATAATATAGTATATGATCCGGGTGTTTCCAACCGCGGCCTTCTCAAGCTCTGTCACTATTCCATCGTGGTTCACATCACCGAAACGGGTGTCGCCGGCAAAAAGATGGTGAGAGATATAGCTGATGAGGAACAGCACCGACAGCAGCATCGCCGTGATCATAATATTGCGGTGCAACTTGTAGTTCTTCATTTTGACGGACAACAATGCGGCGATCAGCAATACCGTCACTATGGAATTAATGATCGCATTGATCTTCGCAAACAAATGCACATCAAATCCCAGGTTCACGTCCAGTTTGACCCGGCTTAACAATACTACGGCCGTGAATATGATTGCTGAAAAAACAAGGATCAGTATCCTTGCCTTTTTATCATTCTTTTGCCATGCAGCTGCTAACATGTTCATGATTTTTTTCGGATGAAGAATAAGAATAAACCGAGACCCATGATCGCCAGCAGGAAAACAACGGCGAGTAACTGCAGTTTGCCATCAAAAAAGCTTTTGCTTTTAGGATCTTTTTCCATGGTCAGCAATACCAGGTCATTGGACAACCGCTGCAGGGCTTCCGCATCGAGACCGCTATAGTAGCCTCTTACATGCCGGTTGCTGTCGATCAGTACAAAACGGTCGCTATGGATAAAACTGGTATCAACGCCCTGTCCGTCCACTAATCCTACTTTCATCTCTTCGATCACGAGGTCATAGATCTTTTTCTTGTCGCCCGTAAGTAACCACCAGTTTTCCGGGTTGATCTGGTATTTGTCAGCCCAGAATTTTAATCTTTCCACCGAATCCCTCTCCGGGTCAATGCTCAGCGAAATAAAATGTACCTGTTTATTCGTTTTATCTCCTACCCGCTGGCCATTATGAATGGACTCAGCCATCCGTTTCATATTAAGCGTAAGCCCGGGGCATATAGTTGGACAATGGGTAAAAAAGAAATTGACGACGATGATCTTTCCCCGCAGGCTATCCCACGTAGCCCGCTTTCCTTCCTGGTTGGTAAGGGAGAAATCTTTGATCGTGTGCCATACCGTATCGTTTACCCTTTTCCCTTTTTTCGTCACGGTCACCACCGAATCCGGCAGATAATGACGGGGCATGGTAACTGCGGTCTCACTTTTTCTCTTGACGATAAAATAAGCTGTCAGTGGCAGGAGCATCGCCAGCATTACTGCATATAAAGCTTTCTTGTTCACTTTCAGGTTTTAATCCCCCGGAAATTATCAGACTTTATTTTCTATCGGAGTCTGCTCCTCCCTCTCTTGCTTCGCGTTGCTCGCAAAGACGGGAGAGGGAGGCGGGGAGGGTGAGGTCAAAAAAACCATTAAACCGGTTGCGGCTTAATGGTTTTGGTCTATTGCAAGTAAAATCTTGTTTTATCCAACCTGTCCGCTTCTATTCCTTACCGCTTTTTTCTACTGGCTTCTCCTCGTGTTTTTCTGCACCCTGTTTTTTCGGCATTGTCGTTTCCTTAAAATGCAGATCGAACTTGTTGCGAAGGTTCTTATACGAGTTGCCTTCATAGATAAAGGCAAAAATAAACCACACGAATAGCAGCAGGGGCACTACGATCGTCATGATCATGTTCCGGATCTCATCACCCAGGTGCATGAATACGGAAACAATATAGTATGCTTTGGCGAGGGTAAGGATGCACACGACGCCTTTAAACGCCAGGATCAGCATCTCCCTGTTCTGATCACTTTTGTTAAGCGCATTAATAGACAAGCCGATCGCCAGTTCGATAACGGTAATTACAGAAAGCAGGATGGTCGTTTTTCTCACTCTCTTCTTAAAGACGGCGTCATCACTGTGATGATGAAAACTTACTTCTTCAAATGCCGGATGTTGCATATCAATAATATTAGTCTGTTATATCAAATAAAAACAAAGGAACACGAATACCCAAACCAGGTCTACAAAGTGCCAGTACAACCCTGCTTTCTCAATCATCAGGTAATGTCCTTTATTATGAAATACATTTTTCTGTGCCATGATCAACATCACGATATTGATGATCACTCCCGAGAATACGTGGAAACCGTGGAAACCCGTGATACCAAAGAAATAGCCCCCAAATGCCACCGGACCTTTTTCCCTGATATGTGCATGTGCCACATCGATTACACCAGCCAGTTGCCCGGGTTGCATTTTCTCCAACGTTTCAAGGCTTACTCCTGCCGCTGCACTATTGGCAAGCGGGTATTCATGCGCCAGGTGTACGAGCGTTTCATGTGATGTATTGGTGAATGCTGCTGTAATAGCTGATTGATTCTCTACCAGCTCACCCCAGGGATTACCCCTCATATTCTGTGGGATCAGGTCAATTTTGCCATCCACTAATACTGCATGTTCGCCGGTCAATAAGTGATGCCACTCCCATGCCTGGCAACCCAGGAACGCCAGGCCCCCAATGATGGTCCAGAACATCCATTTGATCACCCCTGCTTTATCACCTTTGTGTCCTGCATGCACAGCCAGTACCATTGTTACGGAGCTGATGATGAGGATAAAGGTCATCACACTTACAAAGGCCAGCGGGAGATCGGCATGTCCTGCGCCCGGGAATGCATTGAACACCACGTTCGGATCCGGCCAGAAATTCTGGCTAAACCGGATCGAGCCGTACGAAATCAGGAATGCACCAAACGTAAAGGCATCACTCATCAAAAAATACCACATCATCAGTTTGCCATATTCGAGGTTGAAGGGGCTTTTACCGCCGCTCCACCACTTGGTCTGATGTGCCGTTGCATGTGTTGACATAGATTATAACATTTGCCCCCATCCCCTAAAGGGGGGTTTCGAAATTCTGCTTCTTCTCTAAATACTGGTCTCTTCGGGATGAAACCACCTTATTAATCCCTGCTTATCTTCCTCCGATCACGATAAAAAACAATAATAAATAAATCCAGAGCAAATCCACAAAATGCCAATAGATCGCTGCTACTTCCACAGGAACAGAACTGTAAAGTTTTGTCTTTCCTACGAACGCTTTGATAAACATTACGATCAAAACGATCACTCCCCCGATCACGTGTATCGCATGCAATCCGAAGATCACATACAGAAACTGGCCGGCACCGGAACCTTTAAACGTTATCTTTTGTGCCCACAGATCCTGGAAACCCAGCCACTGCAACACCACGAAAGCCACACCGAGTAAAAGGGTCGCCCCGATCATCAGCCGGTACTGGCTCATCGCCCGTTGTTTAAAAGATCTCACCGCTACCTGCACCGTAATACTGCTTGCCAGGATAGCGGCCGTTGATATCCAGAACAGGTTGGGTATCGCTACCGGTACCCAGCTTGACTGGTTGCTTTTTACAATAAAAGCACTCGTCAATCCGGCGAACATCATTACAATACTGCCGATCGCCACCCACATCGTGAACTTGTGGGGATGTATCTTCTTGCCCCTAACCCCTGAAGGGGAATTTTTAAAATCTTTTATATCCAAATCTTTCACCATTAATCAAATTCTCCTTTTTTTGTACCCTAAAGCCCCTTTATAGGTTGGGGTTACGACTTGCTTAACAAAAGTGCCAGCATCACCACCGGCAAATACATATAACTTCCAAACATCACTTTTCTTGCTGAGCCTACATCCATTTTCCGGTACAGCGTCACACATCGCCCGATCATGAACAAATTCGCCAGTCCGATCAATAATAAACTTATTATTCCCTGCGTGTTATTATAATTACACATCCCGGTATAATAAGGCGCTATCGTAACGGGCACCAGTATCAACGAATAAGCGATCGTCTGCATCGCCGTGAACTTTGTTGGTCCTTCTTCTGCCGGCAGCAACTTGAATCCTGCTGTTGAATAATCCTTATGTGCCACCCAGGCAATTGCCCAAAAATGGGGGAACTGCCAGAAGAACTGGAACGCAAACAATACCCAGCCACCGGTGCCTAATTCATTGTCACCCGCGGCCCAGCCGATCAAACAAGGCAATGCTCCCGGAACCGCACCTACCAATACCGCGATCGAATTCACTTTCTTCAATGGCGTATAGATAAATGCATACAGGAACAAACTAAATGCTGCCAATCCTGCCGCCAGCCAGTTGAAATAATTTCCTAAAATAAAAACACCCAGCGCACCCGTTATGATGGCAAAAGCCCATCCTTCCGTTACACTCATGCGGCCCGAAGCAATAGGGCGTTTCGCCGTCCGCTTCATCATCGCATCGGTATCTTTTTCAACTACCTGGTTGATGGCATTGGCACTGCCTGTTACCAGCATTCCACCTGCAAAGAGCAAGAGTATCATCTTCCAGAAGTTCGACTGGCTCACTTCTGCATAAGCTTCCGAACCCTGTGTCAGTGCAAAACTCATTACACTGCTGAACACCACCATGATACTCAGCGAAAGCTTCACCAGCTGCAAATAATCTTTGATCTTGTTCATCGAGCTTTCGCTTGTTAAACCTCACCTTCTGCCTTCCTCTCCTGGAGGAGAGGAAGATTCAATGAAACAATGTTATCATTTTCTCATCACTTCTTATTCTTATTACGAGCGAAGCAACCATTCCTTTTATTTTCTGTTCCCAGCGTCTGTACTACTTTCAGCTTCGTTGCGTCGCACTCTTGTACTTCCTGTTCGTTATTGATCTATATTAAACCCCTACAGGGTTTCAAATACATGGAATCTCTTTTTCTACCGACATTTTGTCCCTATGGGACATTCCCCCTAGCCATCCCGAGAGTCCTGAGTATATCGAAGGATCGGGACCCGCTATCCTAATGCTTGCTCTCATGCTCACCCACCGGTTCTGTCTGCGGAATGAACTCTCTTCCATCCTTTCCATAATCATATGCCCAGCGATGTACTTCGGGGATCTCACCTACCCAGTTTCCGTGACCGGGACGGATCGGCGTGGTCCACTCCAGCGTATTTGCACCCCATGGATTGGGTGTGGTTACTCTTCTTCCTTTAAAGACCGAGTAGAAGAAGTTGAACAAAAACATCAGTTGCACTGCGAACACGATGATCGAAACGATCGTGATCATTTTATCCAGCTCCGGGAAATCGTTGAAAGAAACCCAGCCTCTTTTATCGAGATAACGACGGGGAATACCTGCAAGACCCTGGTAGTGCATCGGCCAGAAAATAAGATAGGAGCCCACCATGGTCACCCAGAAATGGATATATCCCAGTGTACTGTTCAGGTAGCGCCCGAACATCTTCGGGAACCAGTGATACACTCCCGCGAACATACCGAACATCGAAGCCACGCCCATTACAATATGGAAGTGAGCGACCACGAACATGGTATCGTGCAGGTGAATATCGATCGTTGAGTTGCCAAGGAAGATACCGGTCAGACCACCCGAAATAAATAAGCTTACAAAGCCGATCGCAAACAAGGTTGCTGGCGTAAAGCGGATATTACCCCGCCAGAGTGTAGTGAGCCAGTTAAACACTTTGATGGCCGACGGTACCGCGATCAACAGAGTTAGCAATACGAATATCGAGCCCAGGAAAGGATTCAATCCCGTAACAAACATATGGTGTGCCCATACCAGGAACGCAAGGATCGTAATGGCAAAGAGGGATCCTAACATCGCCATATAGCCGAAGATCGGTTTCCGGCTGTTCACCGATAATATTTCAGACACCATTCCCATCGCCGGGAGGAGGATAATGTATACTTCGGGGTGTCCCAGGAACCAGAACAAGTGCTGGAACAGGATTGCACTACCGCCTTCATTCGGTAATATTTCGCCGTTCACCACGATATCACTCAGGTAGAAACTGGTGCCAAGGTTACGGTCGAATAATAACAGGATCAACCCGGATAATAATACAGGGAATGACAATACCCCGAGTACCGCTGTAAAGAACAGGGCCCAGATGGTCAATGGCATACGGGTCATGCTCATCCCTTTGGTACGCATATTGAGGATCGTAGAGATATAGTTCAGGCCTCCCAATAAAGAAGACACCACGAACAGCGCCATACTCACGATCCATAGATCCATCCCGAGTTTAGAACCGTCCGATGCCTGTCCCAATGCACTCAATGGCGGGTAGACTGTCCACCCTCCCGATGCAGGACCAGTGGAAATGAATAAAGAAGATATCATTACAATACTGGCCATAAAGAAGAACCAGTAAGAAAGCATGTTGAGGAAAGGAGATGCCATATCCCTTGCACCAATCTGCAGGGGGATCAGGAGATTGGCAAAGGTTCCGCTTAATCCAGCTGTCAATACAAAGAACACAAGAACGGTTCCGTGCATCGTGATCAGCGAATAATAAAATTCTGGTTGTATCTGGCCGCCTTTGGCCCATTTACCAAAAAATGTTTCGAGGATCGGGAAGCTCTGATCAGGGTAACCCAACTGTAACCTGAACAATACTGAGAACAAACCACCAATGACCGCCCAAACCATCCCCGTGATCAGGAACTGTTTACCGATGGTCTTGTGGTCCATACTGAAGATATACTTCGAGACAAAGGTCTCCTTATGATGGCCGTGATGATCATCATGGTGTGCCGCATGATCAGCCGCCACCCCGGAATGTATATTCATTGCTTCACTCATAATCTTTTATTTTAGCAACAACTACCGTTGCTGTCTTTTTCAATTTTTCATTTTCATTTGGGTCGCCTGTGACGCCCCCACCGATGCATTGACCTTCAGCGTATCTGTTTTGACCGACGGATCTTTATCAGGATTGGCCACCAGGTACTGTGGCTTTTTACCTGCCAGCCATGCATCATACTCTTCCTGTGTTTCCACCACGATCACTCCTTTCATACTATAGTGCCCTTTACCACACATCTGGTCGCAGGACAATTCATAAACGAAATTGGGTTTGCCTGTTTTCTCGATCATTTGTTTGGTAGTAAACTTTGGCGTGAACCACATCGTTGTAGGTGTACCGGGCACCGCATCCATCTTCATCCTGAAATGTACCAGTCCCACATCATGGATCACATCTTTGGAGTTGATCACCAGCTTAACGGGCCTGTTTACCACCAGGTGCATTTCCTGTTCTACAAAAATATCGTCATGATTATAGGTATCCTCCCATAATTGCCCTGCAGGATTATTTTTTTCGGGGCTTACTTTCTTGAAATATTTTTTTCCCAGCACTTTATCATTACCCGGGTAGCGGAACTCCCAGCCAAACTGTTTGCCGGTTACTTCCACTGTCATCGCATCTTTAGGTGCGTTCCCGGTTATCTTGAACCAGTAGAACAATCCAAATCCTACCAGTACCGTCAGTGCGATCGCCGGTATTACGGTCCAGATCAATTCGAGTTTGTTATTGTGAGGGTAGAAATAAGCTTTCCTGTTATCCGCCTCCTGGTATTTATAAGAGAAGTAGAATAAGCAGAATTGTGTGACCAGGAATACAACACCCGTCATTATGATCGTGATATAAAGCATCCGGTCGATCAATACGCCATGATCCGAAGCGGCTTCACCGAGGATCTTTCCTTTCAGCTTTTCATTGCAATAATACACACCGATCAGGCCGATGATCAAAAAGGCCAGCAGCAAAAAGGCGTTTACCTTATTCGTTTGCTTCCGGGACTTTTCCTCTCCACGCAATACGGCTACGTACTCACTGGCCTTGGATATCTGAAACGTGATCAGAAATCCCAGTCCTAAAATCGCAACGATGAAAAATGTTTGCATATACTATATATAATAATAAAATCTAAAAACAAATTCCAAATTCCGCTCGGTATGTGTCAGACGCTCCCGGAGACGTCAGACACACCTCGCTACGTATGATGTATCACACTTTCTTTGAGGAAAGGATGATTCTTTGCTAATAACGGTGCCTTGCTTAATGCCCGGCCGGTAACAAACATAATGACCCCTACAAATCCTAGTGCCACTCCCATATCCCACAATATCATTGGCACATGTGTCTCCCCAGTCTTGGGATCTGTCATCGGGCTTGGGAAAACCATCTGGTAAAAATCAAGCCAGTGACCAAATATGATAAGCATGGCCATAAAGGTCACAGTCGTATAATTCCTCTTTGAATTCCTTCTCATCAGTATCAGCAGCGGCGCCAGGAAATTGATGATAAACATCATCCAGAAGATGCCGCTGTATACTCCCTGTGCACGTGGTTTGAAATAGGTAGTTTCCTCGGGAATGTTGGCGTACCAGATCAGCATGAACTGCGAGAACCAGAGATATGTCCAGAAGATCGAAAACGCAAACATGAACTTACCGATATCATGCAGGTGCTCGTCATTTGTCAGTTCGAGATAACCCGAATTCTTCAAATATATCACGAACAGGGCGATCAACGCCATCCCTGAAACAAACGTACTGGCAAACGTGTACCAGCTGTACATCGTACTGTACCAGTGTGCGTCAATACTCATCAGCCATAACCAGGGAATGGAAGACATTACTGTTAATGAAAAGGCGATGATAAAAAGTGCCGCCCAGACCGTATTGTTCCAGATATATTTTTTCCTGCCTTGTACCGATGTGATCGGGTTATTATCCAGGCTACGGGAAAGTCTTCTCATTTTCCAGCCAAGCAATGACCAGGCTACTACCGTAAATACGGACATGAACGTGAATAAACCTTTATTTAAAAACCCTTTTTTGAAATTCAGTATTGTGTCATGCTTTACATGTTCCGCATCTGTCCAGTGATAGATAGTATGGTTACCACCATAAGTGATCGCCAGTAAAATAGCCAACGTAATCACTCCCAACACAGGTACTACTGCCGAAATGGCTTCCGGTACCCGGCGAAATGCCATTTGCCAACCGCCCCAGGCCAGGGTAGTGGCGCAAATAAAAAACATCGCCGCATTTACCACCAGCAAAAAGAAAACACTGTTCTGTAAAAGGCTTGCCCAGAACCTGGCATCTTTAATATGCTTTTCGTCAGCGGTGCCGCCGCCGCCATGGGTATTAATGTACAGAGCGATAATAGCTATGATACCCAGCACCATCAGTGCAATGGATACCATATTGTATCTTTTTGTTACTATGAACTTTTCCCGTATTGACATCAGTGTTCTTTTATTGTTATTTTATATGAGACGCAGCATGCTCAGACATAGCATGCCATGTCTCTACGGTTGCTTTGTTACTGTATCCTTCTTTGCTGTTGCCGTGTCCGCTCCTCCTGGTACGGGCGCTGCCGCCCCTTGTTTTTCCTTAATATAGTGTACGATCATCCAGCGTTGCTCGGTGCTGAGCTGGGAAGCATAGGAGCCCATTTGCCCTTTGCCATAGGTAACAGAATGGAATATCGTACCGGGTGCCAGCGCTTTCATGTCTTCTGCCATAAGATTTTTAGGTGCGGCGGGGTAAGGACCATTCCCGTCTTTCCACAAGGGGCCATTACCATCCAGTTTTTCACCATGACATATTCCACAATTGATCAGGTATAATCTCGCCGCATCCAGGAATCTTTTGGCATCCAGTGCAGGCAGCGGGTTGACGATATTTTTTGAGTTAATGTATCCTGTTGAATCATTTTTTAATTCATAGGCAGCCATATCCCCACGAGCCATCGTTCCGGCAACCGGCATTGCATTGTAATTGATACCCGGGTACCGTTGTTTCAGATTCTCTATGGACGAATAGGTTTCATACGCCCTGCTGTAGGCCATATCCGGCATATAAACACGACCCGGGCTACGGCGAACTTTGCTACAGGCCGCCAGCACCAGCATTGCTGAACAAATTGTTATGATCGGGAATTTTTTCATCATCCTCGGTTATAAGTTATTAATGATCTGCTTCTTCCTTTCTTTCAAATCGTTTGGTGTCCTTATCATAACGACCCAGCCACCAGCCTGTTTCCTTGTATTGCACCTGTACTTCGGATGCACCGAGACTTTGTAAAAAACTCATCGCTTCCGTATCATTGGTCTTGTCGGTGCATTCCAGTGCCATCACAAACGTGTCGTCGGTTGAACGAAGATTAAAATGGTCCTTTCGTACAAAAGGTGCCAGCTGGCAGAGGTAGCAAAAAGTAAGTACCATGCCCACGGCAGCGAACAGTACGGTCAACTCAAACGTGATCGGTATCCAGGCCGGCAATGCAAAAAATGGTTTACCACCAAAATTGAGTTGCCAGTCTATCGTCAATGCCCAGGTAATAAAGCCCACCGCGGTGGCCGTTCCTGTGATCGCATAGATAAATCCTGCCGTATGCAGGCTTGTATCACGCAGACCCATTGCTTTATCCAACCCGTGGATCGGGAAGGGTGTAAAGACCTCGTGGATCTTGTAACCGGCGCGACGGGTCTTTTTTACGGCAGGGAACAATACCGCTTCATCGTAAAAATTACCTGTTATAAATTTTTTTACAGCCATTTTATTTTAGTTCTGAGTTATTAGTTCTGAGTCTGGAGTCAGTGTCCGTAGTGCAGCAATAACTCCTGACTCCGAACTCCCGACTATCGACTATTTATGCTCCATGGTCATGCCCGTGCTTGTCCGTAAACTCCTCCGTGCTTTCTTTCTCTACCTCATCCATCTTCTCTTTATAATTCTCCCCGCTCCGTTTCAATATATGTTTGATCTCCGCGATGGCGATGACCGGGAAGAACTTGGAGAACAGGAAATAACAGGTGAAGAACAACCCGAATGTTCCCATATAAAATCCAACCTCCCAGATCGTGGGTGTATAGTATGTACTCCATGCACTCGGCAGGTAGTCACGATATACCGATGTAACGATGATCACAAAACGTTCGAACCACATACCGATATTTATCAATATGGACATAAAGAAGGTCAGCACCAGGTTCCTTCTCATTTTGCGGAACCAGAATATCTGTGGCGACAGTACGTTACAACCCATCATGATCCAGTAACTCCAGCCATAGGGACTGTTTAAATCCAACCGATTGTCGAAAAAAGCAAAATTTTCATACGTCTGAGCAGAATACCAGGCCATGAATAGCTCGGTGAGGTAGGCGATACCCACGATAGAACCCGTAAGCACAATTACTTTATTCATCACTTCGATATGCTCGAGGGTAATATATTCTTGTAATCCTAATACTTTTCTTGTTACTACCAGCAGTGTCTGCACCATTGCAAACCCGGAGAAGATAGCTCCTGCCACGAAATAAGGAGGGAAGATGGTGGTATGCCAACCGGGGACAACCGATGTGGCGAAGTCAAAGGATACGATCGTGTGAACCGACAATACCAGCGGTGTACTCAACCCTGCGAGTACGAGTGATAATGCTTCATGACGCTGCCAGTGTTTGGTGCTTCCTGTCCAGCCAAAAGCGGCAACACCATAAAATGCTTTTCTCCATTTCTTTTTGGCCCTGTCACGCAAGGTTGCGAGATCGGGTATCAGGCCGGAATACCAGAATAATAAAGAAACAGTGAAGTACGTTGATATCGCAAATACGTCCCAGAGCAACGGTGAGTTAAAGTTTACCCACAGCGGGCCTCTTGTATTAGGATAAGGTAAAACGAAGAATGCATTCCATACACGACCCATGTGCCAGATCGGGAACTGTCCTGCACACATTACCGCGAAGATCGTCATCGCTTCTGCCGCACGGTTTACACCCGTCCTCCATCCCTGGCGGAACAGCAACAGGATCGCAGAGATCAGGGTTCCGGCATGACCAATCCCCACCCACCAAACGAAATTGGTAATATCCCAAGCCCAACCTACAGTTTTATTCAAACCCCACATGCCTATACCTTCCCACAAAAGAATGCATACGCAGTAAAATCCAAAAGCTAATACGGCTAATGAAACAGCCATGGCCGCCCACCAAAGTTTAGTCGGACTACCTTCTACCTGACGACAGATGTCATGTGACACGTCATGCACGGTTTTACCACCGGTTACTAAAGGATCTCGAACTGCTGAAGTTACCTGCATATTAGGGTTAATCTTTAATCGTTATCAGTTAAATGTTATTTGTTATTTTCATTCACACGCCATCGCTGATTCGTGAATGATCGTTATGCT
>JANOHQ010000235.1:0-7645 GCA_031406595.1 Chitinophagaceae bacterium | reverse complement strand
GATGTAAGAATAAAATTATTGTTGCGCCCCAGTTTATAATTGATGATGCGGCGACCGTCATATCTGTTGAATCCGCTTTCTGTTCCGATCCAGATATACCCGGTTTTATCCTGGTGTATGGCTTGTATGGAGTTTTGCGGGAAATCAGAGAGGTAGGTATAGTTTTGAAAGGTCGAAAGCTTCTGGGCTCCGGAGAAAAAGGGACTGACCAGGTATAGTATTATAACAAACCCTGATCGGGCATAATATCTCTGCCGGGTGAAAAACATGACATTGTTTTGGTTATTTCAAATGTAACGTGAAAAACACCCTTTTATAACAGCTTAAATATCTTTATTTTCAGTCAAAGCCATCACATATGAGAAAATTATATCCATTCATCCTGGGTTTATTATTATTTGTATTGTTACCGTGTAGCCTGCTTTACGCACAGCCAGCTCCCTGCATTGATAAAAGAGAATTTACGTATACCGATAATTCGCAAAAAACAATTCTTATTAACGAGTTTCTTATCTGGTCAAAGGCAGATAATAAATTCCTTCCCTACACTTTTCCTGCCGACAAGTTTCATAAAAAAGGTCATGAAGGAGGTCCCCCGCTCGGCGTGCGTTTTTTCAATTTTGGTTGCATGAAAACAAAAAGAGACGGCACATTCCGGAAAGGGCAGGTTTGCAAAGACCCCCTGGGTCATGCTGTATTTAAAAGCCCCGTCTTCGGTATCAGGGGTTTTATTGAACTGGCTGTAATATATATTAATGGGGGTTACAATACACCGTATGCATTTTTTAACAGGTATGCGCCGGCCTCGGATTGTATCGGCTCGGTTCCCAGGCTCCCGAACGGGAAATGTCCGAATGGTCAGAACAACCCGGCCAGGTATGCGAAGAAAGTGGCTGATGGACTTGGTATCGGTATCCACGATCGGATAAAGATAGAAGATGAAGAAGGAAAACTGTCGCCACGGCTATTTGCGTTATTACTTGCCGAGGTTGTAAGATTCGAAACAGGGATTGTTTGCAAGTTTGAAGATGAAACAATACGGCTGGCCATCGCAGAGTTGTAAGTTCTTGACGGTGAGTACTTGAAGTATCGCGACGAGGACTATTTTCCAGTGAAAAAGATTCTCGCCACTTTTAGCTATTAAAATAGAAACAAATGTCAAAACTGCTCCTCATCTGCTTTTTTATATCAGCGCTTCCTTTTTTTTCAGAGGCACAGGATACCTGTGATGCAAAACGTGTCTTTGAATATACGGATGCTTCCCAAAAAACAGTGATCATCCGGGAGTTGCTGGTTTATTCCGGTATTGAAAAAAAGTACGTCCCGTTTACGTGCCCAACGGAGCTGTTTTTTAAGGTGCAAAAAAAGAGCCCTCCCCGCGGAGTCCGGTATTATAATTTCGGGTGTATCAAAACAAGCAAGGGAGGCGCGCTTTTCTGGAAAGGCCAGGTATGCATGGATAAAGTACAGCATGCGATATTTTCAACACCATTGATGGGTGTCAGGGGCTTCATTAAATTGATTATATCCTATACGAGCGGAACGAGAAAAACACTGTATGATATTTTTGATGCCTATGCACCCCATTATGATTGCCAGGGCAGCTACCCAAAGATTCTCGTAAACGGCAAATGGGTGTGTCCTCCAGACCATCCCAATAATGAGCCGGAGAAATATGCGGCCGGAGCGGCAAGAGCATTAGGTATTGGAGTAAGAGACGAGTTGAAGATCAGGGAAGCGGACGGTAGTTTATCGGTGAGGGTATTGACCTTACTGTTATCCGAAGTTGCCAGGGTTGAGTTGGGGCTTAAATGTAAAGTTGAGGAGGAGACAATCCGCAAAGCCATTGCACTGTTATGATTTGATGTTAGTTTTATAACTTTGCATAAAATAATCTAATTACACTATCATGTCATCCCCAACCCCCGCCATATTCTGGCCTCATAGTGAACACTGGTCCGTAAAGATCCCGCTGCAAACCCCGCATTACCGTATGCCCAGTATGGGAGAAAAAGGTTACGTGGTTCTGAAGACGCTCGATATCGATCATATCCCGTCTGCCGAATGGGAGAACCTTGTCTATATGGACTGGAAAAGTGGTGGCGATACCAATTTTGCGCCATTGGCTTCCTGTGACGGCACCAATGAATGCAAAGGTTTTTGGGAGAATGGCAAAACTGATAAGGACGCCATTTTTACACCCAATGCCGAAGGCTGCCCGACACTGATGAAGTACATCAAATCGATCCCGGCGAATTTCGGAAGAGTAAGGATCATCCGGCTGGAACCGCAAACCCACGACCAGGCCATCCGTTCCGTACACCGCGATGATAATAACCGCCTGAACCCCGAAGAGGAAGGATGGGTAGTGAGGATGTGGATCGAACTCACGGATAACCCTGACAGTTATATGCTGCTATACGACAGCGATGAAAATAATTTACCTGTTAAAGAATCCGAAGCAAGAGTGCCGATGCAGAAAGGATCTCATTTTATCGTGGACTCCCAACGGCTCTGGCATGTGGGGGTACATAACGGAACCAAATCAAGGTATGCGGCCATCATCAGTGTGGAGAGCAGCCCGGAGCTGGAAAAATGGGTGCAATCAAAAATGTAATTCAACTAAAAAACCCCCGTTATCAGCGAGGGTTTTTTTATCAGTTCAAGACGCTTGTCTCTTTTACGATCTCCGCTTTCTCCTGTTCCTTTATCTTTCCCCAACCGCCCAACACGTTGCGGAGATTATGGATACCTTCTCTTTTCAACAGCGAAGCGGCAATAACACTGCGGTAACCACCGGCACAATGTACATAAATATTCTGGTCCTCTTCCAGGTTGGCCATTGTGGCGGGATCTGTCATCTCATTCAAAGGAAGACTTAACGCATCTTTCAAATGACCATCCGCAAATTCAGAAGGGCGGCGAACATCGAGTACGATCGCCTTGTTATCGTGTGGAATATCCATCATCAGCTCATCGGCTTCCACATCGATCACCATATCGATCGGTTCACCTGCATCCCTCCACGCATCAAAACCACCTTCCAGGTATCCCGCTACTTTAGAAAATCCAACTCTTGCCATCCGCACGATCGTTTCTTTTTGTTTTCCGGGTTCCGTCACCAGCACCATCGCCTGATCAAAAGGCAAAATGCTGCCGGCCCATTCTGCAAAACGTCCTTCCAATCCTATGAAAATAGAGCCAGGGACATATCCCTGCGTAAACACAGTGGCGTGCCGGGTATCAAGAATAATGGTATCCCCGCTTGCCAATTTCTTGAAAGCTGGAATGGATAACGCTTTCAATCCTTGTACCAATACATCATCCAGGCTATCATAGCCCTCTTTATTTATTTTGGCATTGATGGGAAAATAAGAAGGCGGGGCGGCGATGCCATCCGTTACTTCTTTTATAAAGTCTGCTTTTGTAACAGCCTTGAGTGCATAGTTCGATTTTTTCTCTTCCCCGATCGTACTGAATGTATGCGGGCCCAGGTTCTTCCCGCAGGAACTGCCGGGTCCATGCGCCGGGTAAACGATCACGTCATCAGCCAGCGGGATGATCTTTGCCTGTAAACTTTCATACATCATTCCTGCCAGGTCGTTCATAGTGATCTCCGCTCCTTTCTGTGCCAGGTCCGGCCGACCCACATCACCAACAAATAATGTATCACCGGTAAATACACAATGATCTTTTCCACTGGCATCCTTCAATAAATAACAAGTTGATTCCAATGTATGACCGGGCGTATGCATGACTTCGATGCTGAGGCCACCCACGTTGAATATTTCCCCGTCTTTCGCCACATGTACCGGGAATTTGGTCTGCGTGCCGGGACCATATACTATCGGTGCGCCGGTAGCTTTGCCAAGATCGAGATGACCGCTTACAAAATCAGCATGAAAATGTGTTTCAAAAATGTACTTGATCTTCACTTTTCGCTCATTTGCCAGTTCCAGGTAAGCATCAATATCTCTTAACGGGTCGATCACCGCAGCTTCACCATTGCTTTCGATATAATAAGCGGCTTCACTAAGACAACCGGTATATAATTGCTTAATATACATAGCGTAAAAAATTTAACCGGCCCCGATCAATCGGGGCCGGTTGCAAAAATACTTCATTATAAACAAAGTTACCCGCCGATGGTTCAAGGTAAGTGTTGAAGCATTGATTCTCGGTCCCATTGAATTCTCCCTCTCTTTAAGGAGAGGGAGGTAGAGGGTGAGGTCTTTAGTTCAGCAATTCCTCGATGAATTTATTCAACTCCTGCATACGATTGGCATTCACGGAGTAATAAATGAATTTGCCATCCCGCGTGGTCTTTACAAATCCGGCTTTACGCAGGATCGCCAGGTGCTGGGAAGCTACCGATTGTTCCAGCCGCAACTTTACATACAAATCTGTCACGGTCATTTTTCCGTGCTCATCAATCAGTTTGAGGATCTGCTGGCGAAGTTTATGATTAACGGCCCTGAGGGTCATCGCGGCCTTTTTTACATTCAAAAGATCCAGTTTAAAGTTGGAGCCATTCACTGTCACGGTATTCAGGGTTAAAGAATAGTTGTTCATAGATTTATTGATTAAAGTAAGTAGCAAAATTAACGCTGTTTACTATTTTTTGTAGTATCAAATTTGTTAATACTTAGTCTATTCAAATATTGTTCCGCAGTTAGACGTACTGACTACTTATGACTTGTGTTGATTGGTATAAAACTCTTTAACATACAGGGGAGCAGCATAAGCAAGATCGGCAAACTGCTGGTTACGAAAGCTTGCAGCAGACAGCATTCCAAGGTGGGAAGCATCACTGAGCGATTCACTGAACTGCGCATTAGCAGCGTTTACAAGTAGTTGTAATTTATTACGCCCGTTTCCGCAAAACAATATCCGGTGATAGGTAAGCAGGGATGCAAAACTTTTTTCATCAATGATCAGTGCTTGCGGGGAAAGTTTTTCCCGTAGTGAGGAATCATAGATCGCCGTAAAAACTTCCATACGACGGGCATCGATCATGGGACAAATAAGATCGGTGGCTTCATTTTTTGCAGCAAACGCCATCAGCTTCAAAGTTCCGATAGCGATCAGCGGTACCTGCAACGCATAGCAAAGCCCTTTGGCCGCGGCAAGCCCAACGCGTAAACCGGTATAGGAGCCCGGACCGATACTGACTGCAACGGCATTAAGATCACCGGCCTTTAAATTATTTTTACCGAGGAGAGTGGCAATAGAAGTATGCAACCAGGCACCCTGGTCTTTTGGATCATCCTGCACTGCAAGCCCCATAGAATCACCGTTATCCGATAAACAAATACTGGCCCGCCCAACTGCCGTATCAATATTTAAGATAAGGCTCACGGGAAGATTTGTTTTTTCAATAAGGCAGCTGGCTCGTAGCGGGAATTTGTTACAGCAAGTGTCGCCAGTAATTCATAGATATTTTTCAGGCCGATCTTTTCACCCCATTCAAAAGGCCCATACGGATAATTGGTACCGAGTTTCATGGCCGTATCGATCTCTTCCCGGGTACTGACCTTTTCTTCAAGAGCGAACCAGGCTTCGTTAATGATCATGCTGATCACTCTCGCGGTAATAAAACCGGCTATATCCGGCACCCATTCGATCGTTTTATTGAAAGCGGAGAGAAGTTTTTCCACTGCTGCCCGGTTTTCCTCCAGCGTTGCCGCCTCCACTACAGGTCTTTTTAAAAGAGTTTTCCATCCGTTGATCCGTGTAAAACCCGGGGGAAGCTGGTCGATGGTACTGTTCACTGCATTAACGATCACCGGCACAGGTTGCAGCGCCTTCAAGCTGTTTATTCTTTCACCGGCCGGATGAAACAGAAGATCAATATAGCCATCAGCACCCCCCACCATTCCGGGTTCCTGCTGCCACAGCAGTTCAATGCCATTGCCGGCTTCCTGGGCGAGCAATTCCTCTTTTAAATCAACATCGGCAATGACCACGATCTTCATAATCCTTTTTTGCAAAGAAAACGTATAAACCTAAATTCGTTCCATTGAATTTTAAAAATAACCATGAGCAAAACCATCATCACTACGGCGGGAGCGCCGGCACCGATCGGACCTTATAACCAGGCAGTATTATCCGGCAATATGTTATTCATATCCGGGCAGATCTGTATCGATCCTGTTACGGGTGACCTGAAGAATAAAGACATCCAGGAAGAGACTCACCAGGTAATGCATAACCTTAAAGCGATCCTTCAGCAGGCAGGAATGGATTTTAGCAACGTGGTCAAAACCACCATTTTTATCACCGATATGCACCAGTTCGGGGAGATCAATACGGTCTATGGCAAATACTTCGAAAATGACCTGCCAGCCGGTAAAGCAGGGTTTCCTGCCCGGGAAACGGTCCAGGTTTCCGCCTTACCTAAGTTTGTAAACGTGGAAATCAGTATGATAGGGGTGAAATAGCCAGCAACAGAGACTATGGCAGGCTGCCAAAAGACCCGGTTACCCGTTTTAACAAGCGGATAATTATGTAAACTATTTCCTTAATTTCACCAACCATTAAACATCCACACAATTTTCACTATTTAACCCCCTGTTATGCGAAAACTTTACATGACGTTGCTTGCCACCTCAATGATGGCATTTTTTTCCTGCCTTATCCTTTCAGGCTGCCAGCAAAAAAGCAGCAGCAAACCTGAAGCGGCGATGCAGACCGAAGAAGAAGGAGAGAATGATATGTTCGATGGCGCGGATAAAGCCCTTGAATTTGAAATTGAAAGAACAAAGAATCCTGCTACCGGCAAAGTTCCGTGGGCAAAATTGCGTGTTGCCATTGAGCAAACAGAAGCAGCCAAGACAGTGGCAAGGACAGAAGCCATACAGGCTTTAAGCTGGATAGAAAGAGGACCCAATGGTGACTTTACTGGTGGTGGAAATCCCCGTCCAGCGGGCCAGCAAACTTCAGGAAGGATCAGGGCCGTGATGGTCGATTCGCTGGACCCAACCCATAAAACAGTTTTTGCAGGTAGTGTGGCAGGCGGTCTGTTTAAAACGACTGACATCACAGTAGCCCCGTCTAACTGGGTACTGGTAAATGATTTCATGACTAATCTCTCCATCGCGGATATATGCCAGGATCCACGTCCCGGCTTTCAGAACATCATGTATTTAGCTACCGGGGAGTCATACGGCAACGCCGATGCGGTGAGAGGTGTGGGTGTATTCAAAAGCGTTGATGCGGGTACGACCTGGAACTTTCTTCCCAGCACCGCTACATATTTGAGTGGCACAAGAATTTTGTGTGACTTCGAAGGCAATGTTTACCTGGGCACAAGAACCTCTGGTTTGTTGCGTTCCAGCAACGGGGGTACGAACTGGACAAATATTACTCCAACTGGATTAAATAATGATATCTGTGACCTTGAAATAAGCTCCACAGCTGTAGCCGCCAGGTTACACGTGACAACGGGTATTTTCAGCGCATCGGGCTACAGGTATACAGATATACCAGGTACGGTTACTTCCGGTGCCGGGTGGACCGCTTCTACCACACCGTTTACTTCTTTCAACCAACGTGCAGAAATGGGTATCAGTGGAAATAATTTATATGTAGCCCCTTGTAACGGCAGCTACCAGGTACCTACCATCTGGAAATCTACTGATGGAGG